>NZ_JCAJRU010000029.1:0-28855 GCF_059447605.1 Paenibacillus sp. N119s
GAGATCAACTGCATCATGTTTTGAATCGAATCCAGCTGTTCTTTGCGCATATAAAAATACACATTCCAGCTCTCTTGGGGACGAATCATCTGATTTTCCAATGACCGCCCCGCCTCGGTGACCCCTTGGCTGATCACGCTGTCCGCTTCAATCACTTCCTTGCCATCCCATATGTATGCCGGATTACGCAGTGTATTGGCCATATTTCTGAATATAACCGAAAATGTTCGGTCCACTTCCTGCCTGATTTGTTGCATTGTATTATCAGAACGCGGCATATAAGCTAAATTGACAACCATCGCAGAACCCAATCCAATCACCAGCAGAGCCAGTTGGGTCAGCAGTACTTCCATATCAATTACACCGCCGCTGAAAACTCGGAAAACCACGACTGAACCTGTGACGATGCCTTCCTTAAAGCCCACCCGTACAATGACCGGAAACGCCGTTAAAATATATAATGCAAGTACCCAATCATGGAATCCGAAGACTACAAACAAAACACAAGCAAAAAGAAGTCCCACGACGGATGCAAAAAATCTCGCCGAAATGGTACGGAGACTTCTCTTGCGTGTGACATCCACCCCCAAAATTGCTAAAAGTCCTGCCGAGGTGGCTCCATGAATGCCTACCCCCTCCGCAATAAGTACGGCCATTAATGCGGCAATAGCCGTTTTAATCGTACGAAAGCCCATGAAAAAATTCTGTCCCCTCTAGATGAAATCTGTTTTCTCATTTTCATAAATATTAAGTATTTCATTTTCATGGTACTTTATTTTCACGTTTTGCACAAATATTCAGAAATTTAATAATTACCGATGAGGGCGACCTGAAAGCAAGCGGTGCTCCACATACACAACTGCCTGATACATCAATGTAGCTACGACAGCAATGATCAACAGACTAGACATGACCAGTGTGAAATTGAACACCTGAAAACCATAAATGATCAAATAACCTAAACCGTTTTTAGCAACCAAAAATTCACCAACAATCACGCCAACCCATGCCATGCCGACATTAACTTTCAGCGTAGAGACAATTGCGGGAAAGGAGGCGGGCAAAATCACCTTTTGAAACGTATCCCGGCGTGTTCCTCCAAACGTGCGCACCACTTTGACCAAATTGGGGTCGACTTCCTGAAAACTGTTGTATACCACAAGTGTCGTAATGATAACCGTAATGGAGAGGGTTGTCATCAGAATCGCGGTAAAACCAGCCCCAAACATGACGATAAAAATAGGTCCCAGCGCTACCTTGGGCATACTGTTAAACACAACCATATATGGATCAAGCACCCTCGATAAAAAAGGCGACCACCAGATAAGTACCGCCAGCAATGTGCCGAGCAGTGTGCCGAGCAAAAAACCTGCCATCGTTTCTCCAACAGTGACACCTACATGTCCCCATAATTCCCCGCTGACCGCATCCTTGCCCATCTGAGTGAAAATTTTGCTAGGATAGCTAAACAACAATACATCAATCCACTTCAAACGACCTGCAATTTCCCACAATACAAATAAAAGCAGCAAAATAGCTATCTGCACACCTGTTACTAACCACTGTTTCATACGCCTGTTACGCAAATACGCCTGATGCAGTCCTTGAATCCAACGTTGCTCAGGCTGATCAGCTTCGTTCTTCATACGTTAAATCACTCCTTTGCTCCCGAAGCCTCCAGTTCCCCCCATATTTCATGAAATAGCTCATTAAAGCCCGGCTGTTCGCGTGCATAAAAAGGCTGCGCTTCCCGAATGGAATCCGGAATTTCGAAGGTGCGCCGGATATGACCAGGATTTCGCCCCATCACTATAACCCGATCACTGACTGCAATGGCCTCGGCCAAATCGTGCGTGACTAAAATCGCCGTTTTCCTTCGTTCGCGCAAGGTTTGCACAACGAGGTCCTCCAGCTGTAGCTTGGTTTGATAATCCAGCGCGGAGAACGGCTCATCCAGCAGCAGCAGTCCCGGGTTCGTCGCCAGCGTCCGTACCAGTGCCACACGCTGACGCATTCCTCCAGACAACTGGGATGGATGCAAATGCTCCTTTCCACCCAGACCCATGCCTTCCAGCAATAATCGCGTTCGTTCACGCGCAGCTTCATCTACGCTGTTGCTCAGTTCCAGACCTAACAATGCGTTATCCATGATCGTCCGCCACGGGAAAAGATAATCCTGCTGCAACATGTAACCGACCTCAGGGCTCGGGCCATTTACTGGCTGACCTTGCAGCATAACTTGACCTGCCGCTGGACGCAGCAGCCCAGCGATCATAGACAGGATCGTCGTTTTGCCGCAGCCGCTTGGACCAACCAAACTGACAAACTCCCCTGTATTTACGGAAAAATCGATCTTCTCAACCGCCAGTGAAGCTTCCTGATCTGTTACGTATACATGTGTCACTTGCTCCATTCTCACCATCGGGCTCGTCACATCCACAGTGAGACCACTCCGTTCCTCCATCATGGCGAACCTCCAGCATCGACAGCTGTATCCGTCGCTTCAGTTGTGCTCTTTTTCACATCTGTCTTAGTATTCCCGATAGAGTTGGAGGAGATCGCCTGCTTTGCAAAGCTTGGGTTTACCAGCTTATCTAGGGCAACAGGGCTTTTTAGCTCACCTGCCGAAGCCATAACATCCTGTAAGTTCTTCCATTCCTTTTCCTCAATTATCGGGTTCGTTGCATAGGTGCTCTGTTCCTTGTAGCGCTTGATACTACTTGTCAAAACAGCTAATTCTGTATCTTTAAAATAAGGTGTAATCGCTTCAGCAATCTGTTCAGGGGAATGCGAAGCAATCCACTGCTGTGCCCGATATATGGCATTTGTAAATTTCTGAGCGGCCTCGCTATTTTGTTTTAAATAGCTTTGCTTCGCCATATATACCGTATACGGCAACTCGCCACTCTCTACACCAATGGAAGCAACGACCCGTCCCCGTCCTTCCTTTTCAAAAATAGAGGCCTGTGGTTCAAACAGCTGCACGTATTCCCCTGTACCTGAGCCAAAAGCAGAGGCAACATTGGCAAAATCAATATTTTGAATTAGCTTCAGATCCTTATGAGGATCAATGCCGTGCTTGCGAAGCGTAAATTCGAGTGACATCTGTGGCATTCCGCCCTTGCGTTGTCCCAAAAAGCTTTGTTGTTTCAGATTTTCCCAGTCAAAACGATCCTGGGCTTGCCGAGCAAACAAAAAGGTCCCGTCCGTCTGTGTCAGCTGGGCGAAATTAATGACAGGGTCCTCTGCTCCTTGCTGATACACATAAATAGATGTTTCCGCGCCAATCAGCGCGATATCCGCCTGATTGGACAATAACGCCGTCATCGCCTTGTCTCCCCCAGGGATTGTAGCCAGTTGGACATCCAGTCCCTCCTGAGCAAACATCCCCTGGCTCAAGGCTACATACTGCGGCGCATAAAAGACCGTACGGGCTACCTCGCCAAGCCTGATCTCAATCGTCTGCTCCCCTTTGGGGGCACACCCACTGAGCAACAGTAATCCGAGTAGTGCCGCAGCTACCACCGCTTTGTAACGAGCGCCGTATTTCATCCTTGTTCCCTCCCCACCTTTGCATCGTTGGCTTCATATATTGTTATGCGGCTGTCAATATAATGGTTAATCGCATACAAAAACCCCGCATTTGCCTAAGAATGCGGGGTTTTGTATGCAATGATATGAGAATTTCCAAATCACAGCTTGTATATGGATGTATATTTTTCTTCCAGATAATCAGCAAGATAATCAGGGTTCAGATCCTCACCGGTAATCGCTACAATCAACTCAGATGGCGTCCGGCTCTTGCCGTAACGATAAATCCGTTCAGTCAGCCATTGCTTGATCGGCTCCAGCTTCCCAGCAGCAATGAACTCATCCAGATTCGGCAGCTCTTTGCGCAAAGTCGCAAAAATTTGCGCTGCATACATGTTGCCAAGCGAATAAGAAGCAAAATAACCAAAATCGCCACCGGACCAGTGAACATCTTGGAGTACGCCCAGTCCATCATTCGGTGGAAGAAGCCCCAGGTATTCTTTATATTTAGCATTCCACACCTCAGGGAGGCGTTTAACGTCTAGCTTTTCATTAAACAGCATTTTTTCAATCTCATAGCGGACGATGATATGTAAGTTATATGTCAGCTCATCCGCCTCAATCCGAATCAATGAATTTTCCACACGGTTGACTGCCCGGTAAAATTGCTCTGCTGTAACCTTCGCCAAACGATCAGGAAAATGCTTTTGCAGATCATTGTAGTACCGATCCCAGAAAGCACGACTACGTCCAATTTTATTTTCCCACAAGCGGGACTGGGATTCATGAATCCCCATAGAGGTTCCTCCGGACAGTAGTGATCCTGCCAGTTCAGGAGCAATATTTTGTTCGTACAGCGCATGCCCTCCTTCATGCAATGAGCTGAAAATAGCACTGGTTACATCATCTTGCAAATAGTGTGTTGTTATACGTACATCACCTGGATTTAATCCTGTCGCAAAAGGATGCACACTCTCATCCAAACGACCTGCGTCAAAGTCATAACCCATCTGCCCTAAAATAAACAGACTGAACTTTTCCTGCTGCTTCACATCAAATACACCGTCTAAAAAGCTCTTATCCGGCTGATGGGGTGATGCCTGAATTTTAGACAATAGGGGCACAAGGCGCTTTTTAAGTCGATCAAAGACAGCATCCAGCTTTTCAACCGTCATCCCTGGCTCATATTGATCCAAAAGCGTGTCGTACTCTGTATCCTTAACACCCCAATAGCCAATAAACTCACGCTTCATGTCTACGATTTTAGACAAGTACGGTTCGAATCCGGCAAAGTCGCTGTGTTCCTTTGCTTCCTCCCACTTGCTTTCTGCCTGAGCCGCCAAAACGCTATACTCCCGGTAGCGGTCTGCTGGAACCAAACGGTTCAAGTCATAATTTTTGCGACATTCCTCTACCAATCTGCGGTCATTGTCCTCTAGTTGCTCCAGCTTGTCTTCTGCGGCAAAAAATTGCAGCAGCTGTCCCATTTCATCTGAGATCATCAGCTTGAACATTTCCGTGGACAGCATGCCCAACGTTTCGGACCGAATGTCAACGCCCTTGCGTGGAGCGCCTGTCCGTAAATCCCAGTGCAGCAAGCCGACTGCTTCGCCATAACCGCTGATTTTGTGTGAGATTTCCTTTAAAGCCGTCCATTGATCCAACGTCTGTTGCTCCATAATTAGGGTCACCTCTTTAACTTAAAATGGTTAAAACTTTACAACTACCTATACTTGATGATACTTATATTAAAAAGTATAATCAACACACAACATGTACGACCAACTCCTAATACCTGGATCACGTTGGGCAGTACATATTAAATTATTTTAGAATCTGGAGGGAACTATCGTGGATCACATCCAAGAAATTTTAGAGTACAATCGTGTTTTCGTAGAAAACAAAGAATACGAGGCCTATAGAACGGGCAAGTTCCCTAACAAAAAAATGGTCATCATAACCTGTATGGATACGCGGCTAACGGAATTGCTCCCCAAAGCCATGAACCTGCGTAACGGGGATGTCAAAATTATCAAAAATGCGGGTGCAATTATTTCACAGCCTTTTGGAAGTGTAATGCGGAGTGTGCTAGTCGCTTTATATGAGCTGGGAGCAGACGAAGTACTCGTTGTAGGTCATTATGAATGCGGCATGGCTGCACTAAATGCTGATCACATGGTTAATGAAATGCTGGAACGCGGAATTTCGCAGGAAGTGCTAAGTACATTAGAAAATTCAGGTATTAAGCTGAATAAATGGTTGAAGGGTTTTGACAACATTGAAGAAGGGGTACAGACTACAGTGAAGCTTATTAAAAACCACCCCCTTCTCCCTCCCAATACGCCCGTTCATGGTATGGTAATTCATCCGGATACAGGCGCGTTAACCCTTGTTGTTGACGGGAATAACTAGTAAACAGAATCTTTATCCGCAAAAGTTATCAGGGTAGTTCAGGCGCGTATATACGTGCTTAAACTACCCTGTTTCTATGAAAAAAAGCACATATACATCCCGAATGACCCCAGCCAATTTTGGCTAACCTGTGAACGACTGGTGTGAAAGTTGTCAAACCATACAGTTTCAGTGTACACTTTTTATGGAACTGCAGATTACCTGCCGCAGAGCTGTTACAACTGTTACTTTGATGGATGAAGGAGATAAGATATATGAATTTACTATCGTATGGTCTGTTGGGACTTCTCGCCAGAGAGGAATCCTCCGGCTATGATCTGATGCTGCGTATTCAGCCTTTTTGGCAAGCCAAACACAGTCAGATCTATCCGCTTTTGGCCCGTATGGAGAGCAAGGAACTGCTCGCCTCCCGATGGATTCAACAGTCCGACAAGCCTGATAAAAAAATGTATACCATTACCGACAAGGGTATCCATATGCTGCAGCAATGGTCTCAGGAAGCGTTAGCTGCTCCGGTTACACGGGATGAATTAAGCCTTCGCTTATTCTGCCTTTGGTTGACGGACAAAACGAGCGCCAATCGTATGCTGGAAGAACGGAAACGTTATTTTATTCAGAAAATTCAGCATCTGGAGGATATTTTGAACAACATCCCCGCAGAAAATTTGCACTTTGGCAGCAAAAACTTTGGTGACTATATTTTAGTGCAAAAAGGACTTATGAATGCCAAAGCAGGCCTAGAATGGTGCCAATTGGTTTTGCGCATGCTGCTTGCCGGTGATGTTAGAGCGGACACTAATCCGTTTGCCATAAAAGCTGAATGATTTTATCAATCCGTGTACAGGACTTATGTACGTTATCGTTTAATTTTTTAGAATTTAAAATTCTTTGAAACCCTTTTCCATGTTATATCGTATTACAGGTAAGCAGTTGTTTGACCTAACCTATAGCACAAATTACTAAGGGGGATTTTTTTTACATGAAAAAGACTTTTACTTTGAAAAATATGATGATGCTGATGATGGCTTTCACCCTACTCATTGCTATGATCGCACCGTCTACAGCTGATGCAAGGCGTGGTGGCGGATTTAAATCCGGACCAAAAACATACCAATCTACACCAAGCAAGACGAGTGATAGCAGCGGCATCAATAAGTCTGATAGTGGAACTAAATCTAGTGCAGCTACGGGCAACACAAGCAGAACTGGTGGATTCCTCGGCGGTGGCGGCGGATTCCTCAAAGGTATGATGCTGGGCGGCTTGGCAGGTATGCTCTTCGGCGGATTGTTCGGCAACATGGGTGCATTGGGTAGCTTGCTTGGTCTGGCCGTTAACGTTCTAGCAATTTATGTCCTGATTATGGTGGGTGTAGGTATCTACCGAGCTATCAAAAATCGCCGCAGACCCGATGATTCTCGTGGAGGACGTTACTAAGCTATGATTTTGAGTATGGATGAGATTGTCAATGCCATTTGCCTGCATATGGCTGAACGCAAGGGCGTACAGCCCACTGATGTGGTTGTGGAGCTAAGCTGGGATGAAGATACAGGCTATACAGCCGAGGTTCATGTCCAGGGACGCAGTCAATATCTGGTGGAAGCCAATATGATTGAAGCTATTCTGAGATATCTTCATTCCGAATACAATATTCGTGCCTATCGCGAGCAGGTTAGATTAGATTTGGATGAAGAGATTACCGCTATCGTCCAAACTTAATTAAATGGATAGGACAATCGTACAAACTTATTTAAAAACAGAAGAACCGCTCTTTGCCTGGTGGCAAGGGCGGTTCTTTTTTTACTCTTTTCTCCCTAATAGACCGTCAAGGCTGTATGCGGCACCCTTTCCAGCAAACCGCTACCGTACATTTCCCGAAACGGCTGCTCTTCCATATGGATATAACCGATATAGCAGCCGCATTTTTTCATCCGGCACGGACGCTGGGCGCTCAGCCCCTCCAGACCGTCTCTGTACAGGTGGCCAATCACGCGTCGGTCCTGATAACAGTGTTTTACTCGTCCGTCACCTTGGATGTAAAACACATCTTCTCCCGCGCGACATGCTCGCCCTTGACTACTGTAATCCTTTAAATTCCACTGGAAGTAGGGATCTATCGCCGTTAATTCGGCAACCTCGGCATCCGTATAATATTGTGGTCGATCCTTGTAGGCGTTGACCCACATATATACTTCCTTTGGAAGTTGCGTCCGCAAGGAACGAATAGCCGGAAATGCCTGTTTCAATCCAACTGTACCGACACTATAGGAAATGCCAAGTTCATATAGCTTCATCGCCTGCGATATAAAAGCTTGCTCTTTGGTTTCTCCAGGATGATATGTAGCCCACAGCGCAGCCGTCTCTGGATTGAGCTCTTTTGTCCAATCCAGCTTAGCCGATAGGTTTGTCTGTACGGCCACTTTTTCCACATGCGCCATATGGGAGAACTCAATCATGGTCTTACGATACCAGGAATGGATCAAGGCTTCTCCATACGGATTAAAAAAAATGGAGAGCTGATGTCCCAAAGCGCCCTGCTCTCGTACCCAATCAGCAAAACGCTCCAACTGCACCCGATCCTTGTTCAACGTTTCCCGACTATCGACGTTTTTACTGAATGGGCAGTAAGGGCAAGCATAGTTGCATGAGGTCAATGAACCACGATAATATAAGGTCGCTCTCATGCGCCTACATATCCTTCCATACGCTCACGTACTGACGTCGAGATCATCCAGTCTCCAATCGCGTCAGAATAGGCCATTCCTTCCTCCGTAAGTCGAAGCGTCTCCTCCTCAACCACAGCCATACCCGATTCCAGTAGCAACGACATTCCTGTAAAATCGTCCACCAAGGATACACCGAAGCGCTCCGCATAGGCACATAGCTCCAGCCCTTCCCGATGAAGAAGCGCCTTCAGGATAAAGCGCCGCTTACGCTCATCCTCATCTAAAATAAAGCCGTAATCAGCCAGATCATGACGCTCTGCTGCAACATAATCTGCGATAATACTGCGTGTTGCTGCTGCACTGACGCCATACCGGCTGGCATAGTGTACATTGCGTGTATAAGAGCGCGCACCACACCCCAGTCCAGCCATGCCCTCCTCCTGGCAACTGTAGGGTAGAAGCTGCTTGCTGGATATACCCTCGTCTTTAGCAAAACGGCGCATGGAATATTGTACATATCCTGCCTGCTTGAGGCGTTCGCGGGCTACTTCATACAAGCTAAGGCGAATATCATGATCCAGCCCGGTATAACCCGGCTTTAAAATCGTATTTTCCCGAATATATAACGGGTAAAGAAAGATCTCACCTGGCGAATAAGACAGAGCTTCCTCAAGAGAATACAGCCAGGTTTCCACCGTTTGGCCAGGCAGGCCATAGATCAGATCCACGTTAAGCAAAGGAAAATTGTATTCTACCAGCCGCTCAAGCGCTTCTCTAACAAGCTTGGGCTTTTGAGGTCGGTATATGGCCGCACTTTCTGATTCCACAAAGCTCTGGATTCCCATGCTGATACGATCCGTACCGCGGCGCTTGAGCACTTCCAGTCTATCCTCGGTTACAGTGTCGGGAGAGGTTTCAACTGAAATAGAGGCTCGCTTAGGGTCCAATCCCATAATATTTTCCGCAATGTCAAATAAACGCTCCACCAAAGGAGCCTCCAACAAGGTCGGTGTACCTCCGCCAACCGCAAAACGCGAAAAAGGCCGACCGCCCATAATGGGTGCCCATTGTCGTGCTTGTCTTTCTAGCGCATCTACATACTCCTTGTGCACATCCTGACGCTTGTCTGGCAAAGTGAACAGGTTACAAAATCCACAGCGAGCTGCGCAAAACGGTATATGCATATACAAAAAATAGCTTTCTAACTCTTCTTTCTCCCACAATTCCTGCAATGAGAGCGGTGTATCAAACGAACGATAGGCCGTTTTGTGCGGGTAAGAGTATAGATAGGAGCGATAGGGAGCTTCTCGGATCGTGCGTGCCCATTCAACAGGAGTATCCGGCCACTGAAATCTCGAATTCACTAAATTTGTGTCTATTTCCGGAGAAGTCTGGTTGGCTGCGCTCGTTGGGTGCAGGTGATTCAGATTCATAGCTTTCATTTCTGCTCCTTTCTCGCGCTGGTTTGGTTTCTTTATAATTTAACAGTACAGACTACGTTTCTTTTTGTCCTACAGTATAAATTCGCGGTAAGGCACATTCCACACTACCTCATGCGCCAGGCGATGCCCCTCGTAGCCGTCTTCCCCATAAGCTGTACCATGGTCGGAAAAAGCCATGCAAAACGTCTTGCCCCGCTTCCGCAAAGCATCAAACAAGCGTCCAAGCTCACCATCCACATATCGCAAAGCCGCTCGTTGAGACTCTACTGAATCCTTTGAAGTGCCCTTTACAAAATAATGATTAGGCCCGTGGATCGCTGATACATTTAGAAATAAAAACAAGCGCTGAGCGGGGTCTGTCTTCTCCAGCAATTTCAGAGCATGATTCACCTGATGCTCCGTTGAACGGGGGTTGGTGACGCCAAAGTTCATGCGCCAGTAGCTCTCTTGAAAATACCCGGGCAGCACCTTTGCCAGCTTGTTCTTCTTCGTGAAAAAAATAACGCCGCCGATACAGATGGTCCGATAGCCCTCGTTCTCCAGCCCAGACACAATATCCGGAGCATCGAACAGCCAGGTATGTGGATGCGTGCGCAGTCCCGTATCCTTGGTGTGAAACAACCTGATATGCGAAGACTTATCCGTATTTGCCGGAGTCGGCAAAAATCCGCCAAAAAAAGCATGGTGTGCAGCATACGTAAAGCTCCCCGGTGTATGGCGCTTTTCCCATGACCCGGAGCCGCACAAATTCGGACAGTTTTCTTCTTCCAGCTTGGCTACATCATATCGCAGGGTATCCAGCGTAATCATAACAATATCATGAGAGCCGACAATTTGATTCATGTCAATCATTATCTGTATTTCCTTTCCAAAACTGCGCTCTTATTAGCAAGGTACAGCATTTCCCATTCATATGAGTTCCAACCCTGATGTTCCACCCGGTACAGTAAATCACCAAATGGATTAACATCCAATACATAGGGACGACCCCCGTGAGCCGGAACGAGCACGTCCAATCCAGCAACCATGGACGCTGGAAAAGCCCTCATAGCGGCTTTTCCAGTATGCTGGACCGATTCCACCGTACTCTGTGGGAGTCCCGCATCCATCAGCGAGAGTCGTTCATTACGCAAATGCAGATTTGTAATGGGGCTGTTGCTCAAACGTAACACCGCATGACAAGCTTCTGAGCCACACACAAGTTGACGCACATCATAAACACGTCCATTCAGGGTCGCTTTGGGAATCCAGCGTTCCACATGTACTCCTTCCACACATAACCAGTTAAGGATGGCATGAATGTTCTGCTTGTCTGTATAACGACGCAATCGCCCGGCATTATAATAAACGCGCTGTCCATGGATGATCTCTGTTCCAATCGTAGTTACCGCCAGCTCTGCATGCGTCTTGGGATGTACCTGATAAGCCATGACACCAGAAGCACCTGATCCGCAAAATATTTTCACAAATACGCGGTGAAATCCACTCTCTTTCATAGCGGTATGCAGATCGACGGCATCACGAAAGGCAGCACCTGAAGCAGTAAGCACAGGCGGAACCCTGATGTCTGCCTGGTTTAATACAGCACTACAACGCCGTTTGTCAAACATGACGGCTATTTCTGCAGGATCGTTCATCCAGCGCGACGAGGGCCAGAGCCGCTCAACTTCATGGCGCAGCCAAGCCAGCAGACGGCAATAGCCCTGGAACCATTGTGCCGGGTGCCAAATGCGACCATGCTGCTCTTGTAATCGGCGCGCTTCTGCCGCCAGTATACCTGTGTCATGTGCCCATTCCGGCCATGGCAACAGTGAATCGTCTCCCTCGGCATCCGAGGCGCCCAGAGCAATCAACTCCCGCTCTACCTGAAAATTTTCGCCCGGTGCATCCAGGCGGAGTAGCGGACCGTTGTCCACCCCCCCTGCCAGCAATTGTCTTATGCTCTCTTGTACATGGACACTGCCATTCACGCTATCTTGTACAGCTTGTGCGGATATCCTGACCATCAGTTCGCCGAGACTGTGCTTTTCTCGGATGGCTCCAAGCACATCCATATAGGAAATCTCCAAAGCGGACGGAAGCTTTAATCTGGTTCGTGCCTCCTGCAGTCCCGTAGTTCGGCGATTCCCCGGATTACCGAACAAGATAAACGGCTCATTGACATTTCTGTCCCACATCATCACCATAGAGCCGCCTCACTTTAACTCTTTTTAATTTTAAAATCTATCTGCTATAGAAATTCATTGGAACAGTTTATTCAGTCAGCGATGGATAGCGCCAATCGTCTTCTTCATCTGCTTCTTGTTGATCCTCTACGTTTACAGATAAACCTGACTTTTTCCAGCGTTCCATCATCTCACTAGACATATAATGATAGCTCAAATCCAGATGCTTCAGTCCTTTTATACTTTCACAAGCCAGCAATGCTTCTGCACCTTGATCAGACAATGTACCTTGTGAGAGATCCAGCACTTCCAGTTGTCCAATCACTGGGGCGTTAGCGGCAGCAATTGCAATTTCATCCTGTATTTCACTGTCCTTGAGTCCCAAGTATGTAAGTTTTGGAAAAGGATTGCTGTCCAAAAACGGTAAAATATCTTCCAGTTTACCGTCAAAACCATAGTCCTCGACACCCAAATACAGCTCCAGCTTGCGCAGTTCAGGCAGTTCTGCATTACGTATTTGCTGAAGAACACTCACAGGCAGACCGCCACAAATAATAACCAATTCCTGAAGATGATCATGGCGAAGGGGTTCCAAGCTCAGATCCTGGCTTCCTTTAATATATAAAGATTCAAGCTTTGGAAACGCTTCTAACAACGGGGAGAGATTCGTTTGGTTAATCCATGACACCTCACACTCGTCATATTCCATATCACCAATAAACAGCTTGCGTACTTTCGGAAATTGATCTTTAAGCTTCACTAACACCGGTATAAAATCATCTGGTGAATTTTCATAGGCGCCGCCCCAATCTCCAATGATTAGGTCCGTAATTTGTGCGCTCTCCGGCTTGGCAGCCAGTTCCTCAATAGACTTGGCCATGGTTTGACCATTCTCATAAGCATCATAATCCACTACCAATTTCACTTCCATCTTCCCATTCCTCCAATCGCTTGTCTGAGATCTCGTAAACTATCTATTTCCAATTTAGTCTATCCTATTCTACCAATGTTCGTCAAAAAAAGCCCCAGTTCGACATTAATCTTATGTAACATATGCACATTGAAATAAAAACAAGACAGCCCGCAAGCGGGCTGCCTTGGCACGTCCTTAATAAATTTCTACTATTTACATAGTATGCAAGTTTAAAACCAAGTTATTGGGTAATTGTGATCGGTGAGTTATCGGACAACAATGCCAGATTATTTACAATCACATTCTCTTCCTTACTCAGGCCACTGGTAACGAGTGTTTGTGAACCTGTCGTCTGAACAGTCTTCACTTCCTTGCGCTTCGCATGGTCGCCGTTTACCACATATACATATTCTTTACCTTGATCCTTTTGAACTGCCGCAGTTGGAACAACAATACCTTCTTGCGCATTGGAAGCGACAAAGCTGATATCAGCCAACATGCCGGATTTCAGTTTCATGTCTGGATTGGCTACTGAAATTTTTACAGGATATCCTTTACCACTTGCATCCAGCGGGCTTACATTTTTCACTGTACCTGTTGTTACAATGTTGGATGCTGCAACACGAACCTGTACTTTGTCACCTGCTTTTACATTGTTGATCTGTTCTGCTGGGACATAGATCAATGTATTGACGGTACTCAGGTTAGCGATGACCAGCGCAGGAGACTGAGCGGACACCATTTCGCCCACCTCTGCATTTTTTGTACCCACAATACCGTTGATTGGTGAGGTAACAACCGTGTCATCCAATGCATCCTGAGCAATAGCTACATTCAGTTGTGCCTGCTTAAGAGATTGTTGGCTAGACTCGATGCCCGCTGTATTTTGAGATACTTTAAGCTGATTTTGCGCATTGCTGTAGCCGCTATTGGCATTACTATAGCTATTTTTTGCTGAATCATAGCTGTTGCGGGCTGTAGTCAAGGCTTTTTGAGCAGCTTCTAATTGATCTTTTGCATTAGCCTGCGCATTTTGTGCATTATTATAAGCCGCTTCCGCATTCACAACTGCGGTTTTTGCTTGTTCTAATTGTGCTTGGGTGCTTGCACCAGCATCAAACAGACTTTGTGTACGTGTTACATTCTTTTGCGCATCTGCCAAAGCTTGTTGTGTTTGTTTCACCGTGTTGGCTGCCGAGGAGACACCATGTGTTGCTTGTTCTACGGCTGTGGTTGCTTGATTAATAGCACCCTGTGCCTGATTGATTGCGCTTTGGGATTGAATCACACCGCTCTTGGACTGTACTAGACCCGAAGTAGCTTGAACCATCGTTGATTCATGGGATGCTTGAGCGGTACTTACGCCGGCTGCTGCTGCAGCGGCGGCGGCGCGTGCTTTTGCAACGTTATTCCGCATATCCTTATCATCAAGCTTGAACAAGACTTGCCCCTTTTTAACCTCGGAGCCGATATCTACAGGCAACTCAACCACTTTGCCGCCCACTTTAGGCACGATGTTGACTGTTTCTGAAGGTGTTACCGTACCTGTATAAATATTTCCCTGTCCGATAATCCCCTGCTGTGCTTGACTAATTTTAACTGGAACGACCATGTCCTGTGCCGCTCCGCTATTACTGGAGCAGCCTGCCAGCACTGCGCCGCCGAGGACTAAAGCCGCTAATGTACTTTCTACTCTCAATATTTTCATGATAATTCCCTTTCTTTCTGTCCGTGGAAATAATGTAAGCCATCCAGTCGATATTTTTGTATTTCTCTTTATTAAGCTTCCGGCTGTGTCTTTGCTTTCTTCCTCTGAATAAACAAAAAGATGAGTGGAATCGTGCAAAACAGCGGTATGGATGAAATGAGGAACGTATCCCCAATTCCTCTTGATGTAGCATCCAGTGTGATCAAACTACTTATGGATGACATCCATGAGCTGCCCATTGTCGCTTGAAGCACATGAGCAGAGTCTGGGGTAATGGACTCTGAAATTTGCTGGGCATGAGCAGCCGAACGGCTTTGCATAATGGCGGTCAGTACCGCAATCGCCATAGATGCAGCCACAGTACGCACCAGATTAGACGCTGTAGACGCATTAGCTACCTTGCTCGGATGAACGGCGTTCATACCGACTGTGGATAACGGCATCATACAGATCCCAATTCCTAGACCCCGTAATGCCATTACGGTTTCCAACCAGGCATGCGAAGTATCTGGCGTAAGCTGATGAAGATGATACGTCATAAAGCTCGTTAGCGTCAGGCCCACAAGTCCTAAAGGCACAATGCCGAACTTATCAAATAGTTTCCCGGCAATAGGCATCATGGCTGCCATAGCAATGGCCTGCGGAATGAGGATAATACCAGTATCAATCGGTGACACGCGCTGAATATTTTGCAAAAACAACGGTGTTAGGAACGTTCCTCCGTACATCCCCATCATGACCAGACTGGAGGCAATAACACTAATCGTATATTTTGAATTTTTGAATAATGATATTTCAATTACAGCATTATCCTTGCCGCTTTCTACATAGATGAGAAAAACAAGTGCCCAGAAAGAAATAAACAGCAGGGATACAATGCCAAAAGAAGTCCAGCCATCACGCTGACCGTTTGTCAATGCGTACAAGAGCGTTCCTGCGCAGGTTGCCGCCAGTAAAAATCCTGGCACATCAAACGGCTTGGGCGTCACCTTAGGCGGCTCTTTGATGAGAAGGATAACCATTAAAATGGCAAATAAAGCAACAGGCAGACTGACAATAAACAAGAAACGCCAGTTAAACCATTCAATTAAGTAACCGCTCAGCGTAGGTCCTATAGCCGGTGCCGCCATGGCGGCGATCCCCCATATACCAAGGGACATCCCGATTTGTTCACGCGGCATAATTTTGTAAATAATCGTCATACTCAGCGGCATAATGACACCGCCGCCCAGACCAGCCAATACACGCGCTGCAATCAGGGAAGAATCACTCCATGCAAAAATACATATTCCTGTCCCCAGCGAGAACACGCTGAGCGCAAGAATCAAAAACTTTTTGTATCCGATACGCTGCTCCATATATCCGGTAATCGGGACGATTACGCCGGATGCAAGCGTGTAACCTGTAATAACCCACTGAATACGTGTCGTCGTTGACCCTAAATCCGTCGTCAATCGTGGAATGGCGACATTGATCAGACTGTTGTTCAGAATGGCGACAAAGGCGCCTAAAACGATAGCAAAAAAGGCAAGCCAGCGTTCTTTGGAAGAATCTGTCGAAGGAGCAGCAGCAGTTTCATTGGCAGCCACATGGACCCCTCCTTTTTAAGATGTATGAATTTTTACTTCCACGTTGGTTCCAGGGATAAGCTTCATGTCCTTAGGCTTGTTCACGGCAATTTCTACAGGTACGCGTTGAGTCACCTTATTAAAGTTACCACTTGTGTTCACAGCAGGAACGAGCGAAAACACTGCATTGGAAGCCTCGCCCACTTTGCGAACCTTACCTTGAATTACCTGGTCACCTGCTGCATCAAGCGTAATGTCAACAAGCTGTCCTGGTTTAATACGGTTAATATCGGTTTCTTCAATATTCGTAGATACATACAGGTTGTTCATATCAACCATAGTCGCTACAGCACTACCCGGTGTTCCGATTTCATGCTCCTTCGAATAAATCTTAATAACAGTTCCGTTAATCGGCGCACGTAGAACAGACTTGCTGATCATGCTCGCATCCAGACCCGATACATCCTGCTCGGCAATCGGTTCGTTGCGCTGCAATACATCGCCTTCTTCCACATCAATGTGGCTAATCTCTCCGGAAATTTGCGGCATTACCTTATACTGATCGGCTTGAATACGCGCATCATCACTTTTAACAAAGTGTGTTGCCTGATACCAATAATAGTAGCCAATAGCTCCACCGCTCAGAATGAGCAGTACGATGAGAATCGGCAATACAGTTTTCTTACTCACTTGTTCCACCCCTGTTGTTCAAAAAATTTTTATTATTCAACGCTAATATTTTAATATTGAAATATTAGGCCATTAAACCAAATGGAGAACGTAAATAAACACATGGCTACATGCCATGCAAAAGACAGGACAAACTTTATGTACATAGGACAATCTAATCCATAGTCCACAAACCGTCTTCATTATATTTAAATATTTTCATATAACTATTGTACATTGAAATATTATAGATATATTTATCTATTCAGGCAATATAAATTTTCAGTTTTTTCAGAATTTTTTTTCATAAAAAAGAACCTTGTTTCCAAGGCTCTTTCACGGAAAGGGATAGTTTACAATTAAAGGGTTGCACAATAAACCTAAGAAAAAAGCGTAGATCCAATTGACCGATCCTTGCTGTTATTCGCCTCCCGCTCTTCCTTTCTGTCCTTATTCGCTCTGTTTTGCTGAGAACTTTGCTGACCCATACATCCCCTGCAACGACAGTGTTCTGTCGTCTTCTGTATATCCTCTACGGAGCCTTTTAATAATTGGACATAATCTAGGGATTGCTGTAAAGAAGTCGATCCAGGAAGAAAACGAACTTTCTTACCCTCTAGCAGACAGTATACCTCAATAAGCTGAGGAAGAGCTCCAAATGCATAATAACAAAATACATTTGTTAGATGTTGAAATGTACTAATAACGTTGGGGTTGTAGTCCACCATATACTTTTGAATCAGCAATGAGTCCGCTTGTTCTGAGAGTTGCCAAGCTGCCTGAATAATCAGCGAAATATCGACCTCCAACTCAGGCACCACTGTGAAAAATTGTTCATACAACATCACAGGCATCCATAAGTCATTATTTAAGGCACATATTTTTGACAACTCGCCTGACACTTTATTTTTGACATCCCAGTAATGAAACAATGAATCAAAACTGTTCGACTGCTTAGGCCACCATTTCTCCAGCACATACTGGACAGGGACTTCGCGCCGTACCTCTACTTCCATTCCAAAGTATTCGTTCAACGCATGCCCTATCGCATATTGAACCCGCTGTCGCCAATTCCAGCCCTCACGCCCTCGTTTTCTCTGTGATGGACGGATTGGCTGCGGAGTTCTCCACATCTCCTCAAGCTGATAGTCGTGCAGAAGAGGAAAGCCGCTTAAGCTATCGCCATTGCGCATACCTATCCCTCACTCTCTTCTCAGGACACTCCAATACCAGCCTGTGCGAATTGTCTTCCGTAAGCTCGGCAATTCTCCTTCTCGTCATCCAATGGATTGAATTCAATTTTGAGACTCTCCTGAATGACAGATGCACCGCGTTCTTTAACTTTTTCTTCTACCAGGTCCACTGCGCCACAGAATTGTGTGTAAGACGTATCTCCACTGCCAAATACAGCAGTCTTTTTACCAGACAGATCAAGCTCATCTAGTTCCTCGTAAAAATCTAAAAATTCATCAGGAAGCTCACCGTCTCCCCATGTATATACACCTAACAGGAATCCGTCATATGCGAGCAGTTCTTGCGCGCTGCAATCATACGAAGCCTTCAACTCCGCCTCATGCCCGGCCTGACGAACGCCCTCGGCGATCAATTCCGCGATTTCCTCTGTATTACCGGTCATGCTAGCATAAGCAATCATGATTTTACCCAAGTTCATCCCTCACCTTTATTTGAAATATGGGATGCTTTCATTCCCTATTACTCAAATAATATTTGATAATGATTCTCATTGTCAAATACATTTTTCAAGCATGATGTGCATTTTGAAAATATATACGCAAAACAGCCGCATTACAATGCGGCTGTTCGCTGTTAAAGTCTATAAAATGGTAAGGTATCCTTCCATTAAGGAAGTTCTACGCTCCTGCAAACTTCAACGTAAAGATATTACGTACGTACAAGTGGGATTGATTTCATTTTAATATGGAAGCGCTCTAATTACAAGTACATCGAAAAAAAATATTTTCGCTCCACCTGACTACTTACTTATTCATGGAATCATTCGATTGTTGCTAAGGTTTGTTGTACAATAGACTCCATGTGGGGATTTTACGCAGCTTGCTGCCTAAATCCTGAATTGACTGCTGAAGGATGGATTGTACATGTATGTAGCACAAGAGTGGAAAGACTATGAAGTAATGGATACAGGCGGCGGTGAAAAGCTGGAACGTTGGGGCAATATTGTCCTGCGTCGTCCCGATCCGCAAATCATATGGCCGTTGGCAAAGGAAACAGCCGAATGGCGCAATGTTCATGGGCATTATCATCGCAGCTCTTCCGGGGGCGGCCAATGGGATATGAAAAAGCCTATCCCTGAGCGCTGGACGATTAGCTATGGACCGCTTAAATTCCACATTAAACCGACCAGCTTCAAGCATACTGGTCTTTTTCCAGAGCAGGCAGCCAACTGGAGCTGGATGATGGATAAAATTAAAGGCGCAGGCAGACCCATTTCCGTATTGAACCTGTTTGCTTACACAGGAGGAGCCACTACTGCCGCAGCGTATGCCGGAGCCAGTGTAGTTCACGTGGATGCCGCCAAAGGTATGGTGCAGTGGGCAAAGGAAAACGTTCAATTGTCCGGCCTGGCTGACCGTCCAGTACGCTTTATTACAGACGACGTATTCAAGTTCGTGCAACGGGAACAACGGCGGGGCAACCGATATGATGCAATTATTATGGATCCCCCTTCTTATGGACGCGGACCTAACGGAGAAACCTGGAAGCTTGAAGAAAGCTTATATCCGTTTCTCGAATCCTGCATGAGCATCATTTCGGACCAACCATTGTTCATGCTGATCAACTCCTACACGACAGGCATTTCACCTACTGTATTGCGCAACATGCTGAGCATGACAATGCATCAAAAGTACGGCGGCCAAATTAGCGCTGGTGAAATCGGATTGCCGATCACACGCTCAGGTTTGAATTTGCCTTGTGGTATTCTCGGACGTTGGGAGGCTTAATTCCTCTTATGAATCAAGATGAACTTGCCCGGCCCGGACATACACAACCAAATATTCCTGTTTTGTATGAGGATAATCATGTCCTGGCGGTTGTAAAGCCTGTCAATGTTCCGACACAGGAGGATGCTAGTGGTGATCCAGATCTGCTGTCTCTACTTAAGGAAGATCTGAAAATCAGACACAATAAGCCTGGTAACGTCTTTTTGGGTTTAGTCCACAGGCTGGATCGCCCCGTAGGCGGAGCCATGATTTTTGCTAAGACATCCAAAGCTGCTTCTCGCCTGTCGGAGTCGGTTCGAAGCCGTCATTTTCACAAACTGTATACAGCTGTTCTAAATGGCGTTCCTACGGCTCTCCAAGGACGTCTAACCCATTACCTGCTAAAGGACAACCGTACCAACACGGTCAAAACGGTTAGACCCGGCACGGATGGTGCCAAGGAAGCCATTTTGGAATACCACGTGATCGGACAAGCTGCTGGACTTAGTCTTGTAGAAATTAAGCTGCACACCGGACGCTCGCACCAAATTCGCGTACAGATGCAGGCCATCGGCTGTCCCCTCTATGGAGATCAAAAATATGGCGGCAATCTGAGCCGCCCCGGTCAACAGCTAGCCCTCTGGTCCTTACTCGCTGGAGCACCGCATCCGGTCACCAAGGAGGCCATGAGCTTCCACTCACTTCCTCCCGTCCAGTTTCCTTGGAGTGAGTGGCCCTTGTCGCTTTATGAAAATATGATTACGTCGGAAAATTGAGCAGACTCACCACAAATAACCCGCATGCATGTAGACAAACATGCAGTGCGGGTTATTTTTTTTCCCAAAAGCAAATTAAATGATATCTATGCTCATGATGAGGAAGCCACCGTCTTCCCCTTTTTGCTATTGGCCAGTCGTTGACGAGAACGAGCGTTTTGAGCATTCGTATTTTTGATAAAAAACGCTAAAATCAAAGCTGTCACACTCAATAGTGTTGCTATGATAAAAGCCGAGTTAATACCGTAAATCGTAGCTTGATTACCTGCAGCCAGCATTACTGCTTTGTCTGTAACATTCAGTCCCTCAGATGCGACAATCGTGGTCAAACGGTTGCTGGTCTGAGAAGACATCACCGTCACCAGAATAGCAGTCCCAATTGAGCCGGAAATCATCCGCAGCGTATTGCTCATCGCCGTACCATGTGCATTCAAGCGTTGCGGAAGCTGATTCAGTCCGGCCGTTTGGATCGGCATCATCAGCAATGACATCCCGAACATCCGCACCGTATAATTGATTAACAGTGTCATATAAGTGGTTGATTCGGTCAAACGTGTAAATTCCCATGTCGTTACAGTCATAATCAACAACCCAATTACAGACAACCAGCGTGCCCCAATTCGGTCAAAAATAGCCCCCGTCACCGGAGACATAATCCCCATTAGAATTGCTCCCGGTAACATTAGCATACCAGACTGGAGCGGTGTAAAACCGCGAATATTTTGCAAGTAAATTGGAAGCAATATCATACCGGCATACAAAGCCATCGTCACAATCACGTTAATGATTGTCGTTAAGCTGTACACATCGTATTTAAAGATACGGAACTCCAGCATAGGCTCATCTACCTTCAGTTGGCGGACAATAAATAACACAAGCGCAATCGTCCCAACGATGAGTGTAGACAGGACCGGAACACTTCCCCAGCCCGATGTTCCAGCATCACTAAAGCCGTATAACAGCCCGCCGAAACCAAGTGTAGATAAAATGACGCCGAGAATGTCCAGCTTAGGCCTGGATTGCTCGGTTACATTTTTCAGAAAAATAAATCCGATCACAATCGAAATCACTGAAATTGGCAGGATGATCCAGAACAATATTCGCCAGTCATAATGCTGGACAATATAACCGGATAAGGTTGGTCCAATGGCTGGAGCAAACCCCATCGCAAGTCCCAGCGTTCCCATCGCACGGCCACGTTGCTCTATTGGGTAGATGTTCAAGATAACGACCATCATTAAAGGCATCATAATCCCTGCACCTGCAGCCTGAATAAGCCGACCGATCAGCAATATGCTAAAACTTGGCGCTATAGCACATAACAATGTCCCAATTGAAAAGATAGTCATTGCACTCATAAACAATGTACGAGTGGAGAAACGGGCAATCAAGAATGCGGTCACCGGGATCAATACCCCGTTCACGAGCATAAAGCCTGTGCTAAGCCACTGAGCTATATTGGCATCTACATTCAGATCACTCATCATTTTCGGTAAAGCTACACTTATCAACGTCTGGTTTAGTATTGCAACAATAGCGCCAATCAACAGAGCGGCCACAATAGGGGCTCTGCGGACATTACCTGATAGTGTCATTTGAGGACTGCTCAAGTTGATTCATTCCTTTCGATGTTAATTTCATGATCATTTGTTTGTGGATATCCAGGACCATATCGAGCTGCTCCTTCGGGATATCCAGAATAGGCAAGACACGCTCCATCCACATGGCGTCTACCTTTTGCATTATGTCTTTTCCTTCCGGCGTAAGCGTCAGTACTAGTGATCTGCGATCATGCTCATGCCGTCCGCGGACGATATATCCCGCTTTGGTCAAGCGGTCAACCACTCCGCTCATAGAGCTGTTTCCCACATGAGCTATCTCTGCCAGCTCAGATAACCCAATATTGGGGCGTCTATTCAGAATCGCCAAAGTCATGTGCTGAATGGCCGTCAGATCAAGATGCTGCTCCTCATTCCAGAAAGCATAAAATATGGTCTTGTTAACCTCCCTTACTGATTGAATAATCCGATACACCTCAAGTCTGTCTTCCTCTCTGTTACTCACTAGAACCATCCTTCTTCCTATTACCCAATTCGCTATCCTTATACATAAACTATTAACTATTTGCATGCTAATTGTTATTTATTCATAACTGTTATTTTATCATCCCTTATGTAAATGTCAACATTTCCATAAACGCCCCTTACGAAAGAACACAAAAAAACGCGGACATGATACCATAACCGGTATTGATCCGCGCACTTTTATTGACCTTAGATGCTAATCTGCTGTGTAGTAGCTACATTTCATGTTTCCACTCGTCTGACTATTCCGCTCGCTCTATTTGTTCCTTTATCCCCTCATCTTCACTGGCTGATACAACCGTTTTCGTCTTCGTTGTAATTTTCCCCAACAAATAAACCAACAAATTCTGATTGTGCTGAGATATCCGATTTAGTGCAGAACCCAGAAAATCGTCCCGGATTTGCAATCCACGCTCCACTTCTTCTCTGCCTTGATCCGAAATAACAATCCATACAATTCTACGGTCCTTTACGTCTCTGAACCGGGTGACTAGTCGATTCCGCTCCATCCGATCCAGTAGCATCGTAACTGCCGCAGGTGTGGTGGCGAGATATGGGATTAGTTGAGACGGCTTCATACGGCCATATTCGTTCAGAACCTCCAGCACCGTGAGTTGAGCCTCCGTTAGAGATGGAGCTAGTTGCTGCTCCATATGAACCTTGTAATCCTTAGCCATTCTGGACCAGATTTTTGCAAATTCGGTCGTTTGCATTTTGCCTCACTCCTTTAAATAACAGGGTCAGTAAAAGCATCAAAGTTAACGTATGGGCCACCGTCCGGATTGTAATTCATCACATTAAATTTTCGCCATTCCGCCCCAGTTTCCTGCCGTTTTTGGAGTGTCAAATGAAAAGGGGAAGGAAGTCTCACTCCGGATTTGGAGGCGGGTCAAGGTTCGACAGCATGACGGCAAAAAGGTCCTCATTCGTGCCGGAACGGCACGTGAGGACCTCTCTTTTTCGAGCTAAAAAACGCTTGACTTTATAATTATTCTACTGCCTGTGAACTCTGCGGCTCACTACGCGGCAGCACATTTACAATTTCGTCCTTCTTCTCTACAGGAGCTAGCAGCTTGCCTGTATCCTTGCGGTCAGTTAAAGGAGCTTTTTCCGAAAGGAAGGACATCGTCTGCCCTTCTGATGTGATGACAAATAATTGAACAGCTTCACGACAATAGAAGGCAGCCACGATTCGAGTTCCGTTCGAACGCACCCGCTTGCCTTCCTTGAATTCGAAGGTGCTGATTCCTTTACCGCCTCTTCCCTGAGAAGGATAATCCAGCAGAAGCGTACGCTTGCCGTAACCGGATTCGGTGAGGACCAGCACCTCTCCTTCGTCTTCTTCTACCCATAGCGCTGCGACAATCTCATCGCCTTCTGCCAGTTGTATACCTTTGACACCCGCTGAAACGCGGCCCATGGCATTAACCTCTTGCTCCTTGAAGCGTATGCTCATCCCCGCACGGGTAATTAACATAATATCCTTGCTATTGTCACTTAACGTTACTGATAATATCTCATCGTCGCCAGCCACCTTGCAGGCTGCTACAGCACTGGAGCGCTTTGTGGCATATTCCGTAAGTTCTGTTCGTTTGACTTGCCCTCTCTTCGTTACAAACACCAGACTTTTGCCGATTTCCTCCATGTTTTTGATCGGAATAACGCTTATGATACGATCTTCCTTCGCTAGCGAAATGACATTGACAATTGGAGTGCCCGGCTCTTTCCACTTATACTCCGGTACCTGATGCACAGGAAGCAAAAAGTATTGTCCACGCTGGGTGAAGACGAGCAGCACGTCAAGTGTATTCACGTCAAGGAACTGGGTTATGTAGTCCCCTTCTTTAACACCGGAGTTGGAACGTTCCCCGCCAGAACGAGTGAACGATAGCATACTCGTACGTTTCACATAGCCATCTTTCGAGAGGGTCAGCAACACGTCCTCTGCCGCAACCATGACCTCCAGATTTACTTTAATCTCTTCTACCTCACCCTGTATCTCCGAACGACGGTCAATGCCGTACTTTTCACGAATTTCCAGCAGCTCCTTGCGGATCAGACTGATCAGCTTGCGGTCACTTTCCAGAATGGAACGGTAATGGGTAATTTTTTTCTGAATGTCCGCAAGTTCTTTTTCGAGGGTGGTAATCTCAAGATTCGTAAGACGATACAATTGCAGAGTCAAAATGGAATCCGCCTGACGTTCACTAAAGCCAAACATCCATTGCAAATTATTTTGTGCATCCTGGCGGTTTTTGGAAGCTTTAATAGCCGCGATGACCTCATCCAGAATGTTCAGCGCCTTGACTAAGCCTTCCAGTACATGCGCGCGGTCCTCAGCCTTTTCCAATTCAAACTTGATACGGTTTGTGACAACTTCGCGCTGGTGTGCAATATATGCTTCCAAAATGGATTTTAATCCAAGCTGATGCGGCGCTTTGTTTACGATGGCTACCATATTGAAATTATAAGCGACCTGGAGATCGGTTTTTTTCAGCAGATATGCCAAAATACCTTCTGCATCGGCTTCCTTCTTCAGCTCGACAACAATACGCAGGCCATTTCGTCCACTCTCGTCACGGACCTCGGCAATTCCTTCTACCTTTTTCTCCAGACGGATATTTTCCATAGCAGTTACGAGTCTGGATTTAACAACCTGGTATGGAATCTCTGTAATAACCAGTTGCTGCTTGCCACCACGCAAAGACTGAATTTCCGTTTTAGAACGGATATAAATACGTCCTTTGCCTGTTCTGTAAGCATCCTTGATGCCTTCGCCACCCATAATGAGTCCACCAGTCGGGAAATCCGGGCCTTTAATAAAGGTCATGATTTCTTCCAGCTCGATCTGTGGCTTTTCCATCACTGCGATAGTGGCGTCAATTACCTCACGTAAGCTGTGCGTTGGAATTTCAGTTGCAAAGCCTGCTGAAATCCCGCTTGAGCCGTTTACCAACAGATTAGGATAACGAGATGGCAGCACAACAGGTTCCTTGGCCGAGTTATCAAAGTTGTCCTTGAACAAAACCGTGCGTTTTTCGATATCACGCAGCATTTCCATTGCGATCGGAGACAAGCGCGCCTCCGTGTAACGCATAGCTGCTGCAGGATCATCATCCTGAGAACCCCAGTTGCCATGACCGTCCACCAGTACGTGGCTCATTTTCCAAGGCTGTGCCATCCGTACCATACCATCATAAATAGATGAATCACCGTGAGGATGGTAATTACCCATAACATCCCCAACGGTTTTGGCGGATTTGCGATATGCTTTTTCCGGAGTATTACCCGAATCGTACATCGCGTACAGAATCCGACGTTGTACGGGCTTTAATCCGTCCCGCACATCAGGTATTGCCCGATCCTGAATTATATATTTGGAATATCGGCCAAAACGGTCACCGACCATTTCCTCCAGATAAGCTGGCAAAAATTGCTCCGATAAGCTCATGTCTACACCTCATTTAATAGCACTACTCTACGTATTCCGTGAAATCCACGTTTTCCACGATCCAGCGCTTACGTGGATCTACCTTGTCACCCATCAATGTGGACACACGGCGTTCAGCTTTGGCAGCATCCTCAATTTGAACGCGCAACAGGGTGCGTGATTCGGGATTCATTGTCGTTTCCCATAACTGATCAGGATTCATCTCCCCGAGTCCTTTATAACGTTGAAGCTCAAAATTCCGTCCAAATTCTTTTAGGTAATTATCAAGCTGCTCGTCAGTCCAGGCATAACGAACCGTTTCGAGCTTACCCGACTTGCGGGTTATTTTATACAATGGCGGCTGAGCAATAAATATGCGTCCTGCATCAATGAGTTCTTTCATGTACCGATAAAAGAACGTCAGCAACAGTACTTGAATGTGCGCGCCGTCCGTATCTGCGTCGGTCATAATGATGATTTTGGAATAATTGCTGTCTTCCAGCGAGAACTCTGTTCCTACCCCCGCGCCAATCGCTGCCGTAATAGCACGGTACTCATCATTTTTCATAATATCGGCCAGCTTTGACTTTTCCGGATTCATCGGCTTGCCCTTTAACGGTAAAATAGCCTGGATCTTGGAATCTCGACCCTGTTTGGCCGATCCTCCCGCCGAATCGCCTTCCACGATAAATAATTCATTACGTGTAAAATCTTTAGACTGCGCAGGCGACAGCTTACCATTCAAATTAGAACTTTCACTGCGCTTCTTGCCAGAACGCATTTCGTCCCGAGCCTTACGCGCAGCTTCACGTGCTTTGGACGCTTGAACTGCCTTTTTAATCAAAGTTTGCGCAATCTGTGGATTTTCTTCCAAGAAACGCTGCATCTGTTCAGATACGATGGCATCCACTGTACTTCGTGCCGAAGCACTCCCCAGCTGATCTTTTGTCTGACCGACAAATTCAACCTCAGCCATCTTGACACTGATTACAGCCATCATGCCCTCACGTAGATCGTTACCCTCCAGGTTTTTATCCTTTTCCTTCAACAGCGCTGTTTTGCGTGCATAGTCATTCATCACACGAGTGTAAGCGGTTTTGAAGCCTGTTTCATGCGTTCCCCCGCCACGTGTTGGAATGGAGTTAACGAACGAAGCAATCGTCTCTGTGTAACCAGCATTGTATTGGATGGCAATCTCTACTTCAATGTCCTCTTTCTCAGCATTAAAGTGAATAACATCATGCAGTACATCCTTGCCCTCATTCAAAAAAGCAACAAACTGACTCGCTCCACCCTCATAATAATATTCATCTGACTTTCCACTGCGTTCGTCTTTAAGCTGAATACGAAGGCCGGAATTCAGAAAGGCAATTTCCTGAAGGCGCTCAGCCAGTGTATCATAGTTAAAATGGATGCCTGACTGAAAAACGCGAATATCCGGTTTAAATGTAACTTTTGAGCCCGTCTTGTTAGTATTGCCCAGCACTTCAAGGCCTGTGGTCGGTTCACCGACATGCTCCACGCCCTTCTTGTCCTGCCAATATTCGAACCGCTGACGGTGAATCTTGCCGTCCCGGTAGATTTCCACTTCAAGCCATTCCGAAAGAGCGTTCGTTACAGACGCACCTACCCCATGCAGACCCCCGGACTTTTTATATCCCGAACCGCCAAACTTACCTCCGGCGTGCAAAATGGTGAATACAACTTGAGGCGTAGGAATTCCCATTTTATGCATTCCCGTAGGAATACCGCGCCCGTTGTCTGATACTGTAATAGAGCCGTCCTTATGCATTGTGATATCAATGCGAGAGCAAAACTTGGCAAGATGTTCATCCACCGCGTTGTCTACAATTTCCCATACCAAATGATGCAGTCCCGAAGAACTGGTGCTCCCGATGTACATGCCCGGCCGTTTGCGAACTGCCACAAGCCCTTCGAGCACTTGAATGTCGTCCGCGCCATATTCTGAAGCTCCGTTCTGTGTACCGGAAGCTCCCGCAGACAAGTCGATTTTGTCGACCATTCATGCTCCCCCTTTGTCTAATCGTAACCGTGTTTTGCTTTATTCTTGATGGTTTTCACCAAAAATGCAAACAGATGTTTTCTTTTACCTTGTCCATTTTAATTCAATATATCCCGTTTCGTAAAGACGGCGAATGAAACAATCAATGCCGCAGCCCCCCAAATGCCTAGTACAGCTAAAGAAAACGGAAGGGTCATTCCCTCAATCGGGGCAGGGCTTCCAGATAAATAATCGGTTAATCCCAGGTTAACCATAAATAAATATTTCGCGCTCTGCCAAGATGAAGCCATGTTGGTCAGGATAGTGCCCGAAATGAGCGCAGCCATCATGACCACGATACTTGCTGCTGTACTACGCACCAGAACAGATACCATAAAGGCTAACGAAGCAACCACCAGACTGACAAACCAGATCAATCCGGCTTGCAGTATCAGATAATGCCATTGTGGAATTGCATGGACAGCAGACATATTCACCGTCGCCCCCACAATTTGAAAGCCGGTAAATACC
>NZ_JCAJRU010000030.1:0-28578 GCF_059447605.1 Paenibacillus sp. N119s
TCTGAAGCTGAAATCAATTATTGAGGGGCTGCTGTTCCTCGCAGGAGAGGAAGGACTGTCCACCAAGCAGATCGCCGACATTGTAGAGCAGCAACAAGAGCTGGTTGAAAAGTGTCTGGAAGATATGAAACAGGACATGGAGCAGGGAGGAAGAGGTCTGCAGCTTGTTCGTATTGCCGGTCATTATCAGCTTGCAACTTTATCCGAGCATGCACCTTATTTTGAAAAGCTCGCCTACTCTCCGGCGCGTGCCTCATTGTCTCAAGCTGCTTTGGAGACACTGGCCATTGTGGCCTACCGCCAGCCCATTACAAGAGTTGAAATCGAAGAAATTCGGGGGGTCAAATCCGAGCGGGCCATACATACACTGGTCAACAAGGAGCTCATTGAAGAAAAAGGTCGAGCTGAGGCCATCGGACGACCGATATTGTACGGAACGACGAAATCATTCTTAGATTATTTCGGTCTAGGCTCTCTCGAAGATTTACCGCAACCGGAGCTGTTCGAGGATTCGGACAATTTAGAAGAAGAGACACAGCTATTGTTCGAGCGTCTGGAGAGCAGCCAGCCTGCGGAGATCGATTCGGAGCTGGAATCCTGAGTTACACATTCAAAAGACAGCCAGTCCTTACATTGTTGAGGGCTGGCTGTTTGGCATTTTAAGATGCATGATTTTTCGCCGAAGGGTCATACTATTTTTACCATGATATTCTATAGCAAAAAGGTAGGGAGGACTCGCCAGTGTGGAAATGGATCGGTATCGCCTTCATCATCGTTATAGTAATTGTACTGGCTATTCTGCTCTCCCATATTCGATTAAAGCTGGAAATTGCCAAGCATGACAATGATGACCGGGCGCATCTAGAGATCAGATTTCTATACGGGTTGATCAAAATGAATTACGACATTCCGGCCCTTCTCATAACTGGTTTAAAAAAAGGGATACTCTATCGGCTTGACCGCCATAAAAACATACATAAAACGGATGCTTCTGTGGATAGCGGAAATATTGACACTGAAAAGATCAAGCGATTTATACATGATATACAGATTTTGCTTAAGGGAACGAAATCTTTACGGAGATGGATGCGACATACATTGGCTCATGTAACGGTGTCAAAAATGGAGTGGTCTACCAACATTAGCCTTGCTGATGCGGCTTATACAGCGACCTCAACCGGTATATTGTGGGGATTGAAAACGTCCTTGATCGGTTATACCTCCAGCATTGTACGCATGGATTGTACCCCAAAGGTGTTTGTTGTACCTTATTGGGTGGACCGCCTACGTTTTACTACCATCTTGAACTGTGAAGCCCAAATATCGCTCGGTTATTTAATCTTTTCCATGCTCATTTTGGCTTATCGCATATGGCGTGTTCCGGGAGGGGTAGAGGCATGGAAACGGGTTATTTCCAAAGAACCTGAGAATGATCAAGCCAGCAGTGAAGAATAATCTGCTTAAAGGATTGACATACATATTTCCTTGAACCTTGGCGCACAATAGCGAAAGAAAAGCAGTCTACGCTTGAGATAAGCAGAGGAGGAATAAAACATGTCAGATCATCCGATTCAAGGGCTCATGCAAACCGCGATGGAAAACATCAAAGCCATGGTGGACGTAAATACGATTGTGGGAGACGCGGTGGAAACACCCGATGGTTCTGTTATTTTGCCGATCAGTAAGGTGGGATTTGGTTTTGCAGCCGGGGGAAGTGATTTTAACGTAGATGAAGAGGCGCTTCATTCTTCCTCGGCATCAGGAAATCATAGTGTGAAGGAAGGACATCCTTTTGGTGGGGGTAGCGGAGGTGGTGTATCTATTCATCCCATTGCCTTTCTAGTTGTAGGTAAACAGGGAGCACAAATTGTTCCACTCGATAATCAAACGCATCTGTTTGAGAAAATTATCGACTCTACACCATATCTGATTGATAAGGTTCAGTCTATCTTCCAGAATGCAGGTGGCAACTTCCAGAATGCAGACGGCAACATGCAGACTCCACCCCCACAGGTGCCAGTAAATGCTAATACTGATCAAAGTCAAACGGGTCCGGCTTACTTGTAAAAGTTATTGAAATTAACAGTGTTCTCACAAGAAGGTGTTCCCAAGCCGAGTTTAGGCCTAGGAATACCTTCTTTTCAGTATGCACTCAGCCCTATTCCTGAATAAACCGCCTGTCGCCAATGACAGCATGGATAGAGTGACTGAATTCTTGGTTATAAAATGCATTCACTGATAATTCAAATCGGTTTCCTTCGGGTGCGAACTGGGAGAGATAAACAAAGTCAGGGTAGACCACTTCATTCGTCAAATAAGCAGATACCGTGGCATCCGGTCGACGATGTCGATTAAGAGAATCGATAATACCCTGCGCTGGCAAAATACCAATCCCATGTCCATAGAATAAATCATTCTTCATTTTGACGACATTTTCGCCTTTCCATTCCAATGCATCTGACGACACGTCTGGATTGTTGAAATACAGGATGTCCCCAGGAACCGCTTTATGACTGCCTTGCTGCTGGATGAGCCTGAGATCGCTGTCATAGTGCCAGTCATACAACAGCATATCTGCAAAAATTCGATTAAACTCACTTTCCAGAATGGAATCCAATACTCCTTTGTACAAAACAATAACCATTGCAGTTGCACATTCAAAAGCGTATTGTTGACCGTTGATAAAGATATCCCTGATCCCCTGCGCCGGAGTGACGCCTGCCTTGATCCGACAACCGCCTTCTTCCGTTAACTCCCAAAATTGCGGATTACAACGGGTAGTATCAAAAGTGGCGAAGGATACACCACTTTGGTGCAATGCTTGTGCGGATTCTACTATCCGCGATCTTAAAATCATTTCAAACTGTTGTCGCTGCATGTTGTATCCTCCCGTTATCCTAATTAACGTTTAGTAACTAATATATATGTGTTCAGGGGTGCAAGTTGCTTACTATACGTAAAGAAAGCAAAAAAGAGCGGCTAACGCCTGTCCTGTATAAGGAATTTTATGTTATAAAGGTGGACATACTTTGAACAGCTTGGACATAGAATGGTACAAGACTTGCTCACAACCGGAGGAATCCAAATGTTTAAAAAAAAACAACATATCCATGCGGATCACAGCCATTTCAGGAATAAGGCGCGCGCATTTGTTTTTCCACTCGTGTTTATGTTTATTTTGTCATGGCCGCTCACATTACTGAGTCCACAGCCTGTACAGGGAGCGATAAAAACAGAAGCAACTCCGCCCGCGTTAAAAACTCATGCACAGGCAGCTTCATTAATTGATGTTACTTCAGGGCGGATCATATATTCAGCCGAAGGTGACCGGGAGCTCCGTATAGCTAGCCTGACCAAAATTATGACTGCGATCGTAGCCATTGAACATGGACGATTGCAGGACCAAGTAAAGGTGAGTCCAACAGCATATGCCAAAGAAGGATCATCGCTTTTTCTGAAAATGGGTGAACAAATGACGCTGGAAAATATGCTGTACGGCTTAATGCTCCGTTCGGGTAATGATGCAGCTTCGGCCATTGCTGAGCATGTAGGGGGGACAGAAGAAGGATTTGTCCATTTAATGAATGACAAGGCGATTCAGCTTGGGTTAAACCATACGCATTTTGCTAATCCTCACGGGCTGGACGCCGAGGGACATTATTCCTCAGCCAACGATATGGCCCGGCTTACTGCTTATGCACTACATAATCCGACTTTTGCGCGTATCGTAAAAACTGAACTGAAAAAAGCACCGAATCCCAACGATTCCTGGGACTATTCATGGCACAATAAAAACAAAATGCTGCGGTTGTATGAGGGGGCTGACGGTGTAAAAACAGGCTTTACCAAAAAAGCGTTTCGCTGCCTGGTCAGCTCAGCTACACGTGAGGGACGTCAGCTTGCTGCTGTTACCTTGAATGATGGAGACGATTGGAATGACCATGCCCGTATGCTTGATTATGGCTTCCGATATTATCCCCTCATTCCGATTACGGACAAACAGCAGCCAATTGATGGTTATCCGCTCTTGACAGGTGCGAGTTTTTCCTATCCTTTACATGAAGGTGAGAAAAATCAGTTGCGCAAAAGACTGGTGTTGTTTAGAAAATCCGCTTCGGCAGATAGAAATGACGTATCTTTTGGTTTACGGGGACGAGTCGAATTTTTACTGGAAGGTCAATTGGTCGGTTCCGTTCCTGTGTATGAAAAAGGCAGTCAGCTGCCTGCTCAAACTACCCGGCCGCCGCAGCAGGAAACTCCGACTGCACAAGTCCCTGCAAACCATACTCAGCAACAAGGCTGGAGCAGCAAATGGAATGAGATTCTAAAAAACTTGTTCGGAGCATAAGGCAAGTAGGCTAGAGGATATAAAGCTGCAGTGTCACAGCATTGGGAAAAGGGGGAATCAGTTATGATTCATCTCATATGGGTGGCTTTGATTTGTATAGGATTTGTATTTGCAGCCGCACAGGGAAATATTGAGGTGGTGACGAAGGCGGCTTTTGACGGGGCAACTACAGGGGTAACCGTATGCTTTGGACTGATCAGTGTGCTGGTGTTCTGGATGGGCATGATGAGACTGGCGGAAGACGGCGGGCTTCTAGAGAAAATAGCTAAGCTGCTTTCTCCCTTGGTCGCCTTTCTCTTTCCTGATATTCCCCGTAATCATCCTGCTATGGGTTACATTTTGTCCAATATGAGCGCCAATCTGCTGGGACTGGGGAATGCAGCGACACCCATGGGGATCAAGGCGATGCAAGAGTTACAAAGGCTTAATCCTGACAAGCAAACCGCTACACCTGCCATGTGTACGCTGCTCGCGCTGAATACAGCCAGTATTACGCTTATTCCTACAACATTAATCGCCATTCGGCTAAATTTTCATTCCGCACATCCGGCAGAAATCGTCGGAACGACACTGGTGGCGACCGCTATAGCTACCTTTGCCGCCATTGTGGCCGATCGTTGGTATCGTAGTCGAGAACTGCGCCGTCGTCCGCCAGCGAATCCGCAGTTCAAGACCTCCACGGGGCCACTTAGCTCACCACCACCAACTTCTAAGGCTGCTTCACCAGTACCGCCTACATCTTCACCTGCCGTACCGCGAACGGGTATCACAGCTACCAAGGGTAGGAACACCACTTGGAAAGGATGAGGGAGGCATGCTGAATTTTATTAACCTCGTATCGACTTGGGCCATTCCGGTTATTCTCGCTTTCATTCCTTTATATGCATATGCCAAAAAGGTCCCTGTCTACGATTCTTTTGTAGATGGTGCCAAAGACGGCTTTTCTACCGCCATCAGCATTATTCCTCATCTAGTAGGCATGATGGTGGCGATTAGCATTTTTCGAGCCTCTGGCGCTTTGGACTATGTAATATCCTGGGTAACCCCATGGATTAAAAACTGGGGCGTACCTAGCGAGGTGCTGCCTTTAGGTTTGCTCCGCCCATTGACGGGCACGGGTTCACTTGCGTTCACGACAGATCTAATTCGCACTTATGGTCCCGATTCCATGATCGGGCGGATTGCTTCAACAATTCAGGGCAGCACAGATACTACGCTGTATGTAATAACTGTATATTTTGGTGCGGTAGGTATCCGCAATGGACGATATGCTTTGAAGGTAGGACTTTTCTCAGATGTGGTTGGTTTTGTAGCGGCTATTGCCATTTGTTTGCTAGTATTTTGAATTCTGCATCGTTTTTTGCTCGGGGGTTGTGATTTTGCTCATGGATGGGTATCATTAGCATGAGGTGAATTAGCGAACATGGAAAGATTGCAGAAAATATTGGCCCAAGCCGGTGTAGCTTCCAGACGTAAATGTGAGGAGCTTATTCAGGCGGGCAGTGTGGAAGTAAACGGGGTTACCGTAACTGAGCTGGGAACAAAAGCAGACCCTGATCAAGATATGATTACAGTAAAGGGACGCCCGATCAAAACGGAGAAAAAAATCTACTTGATGATGAACAAGCCCAAAGGGGTTATTACGAGCGCTTCTGATCCGGAAGGTCGCAAAATTGTGTCTGACTATCTGAAAGGCGTCAAGGAACGTGTATATCCGGTAGGGCGTCTTGATTACGACACCGAAGGGCTGCTGTTGCTTACCAATGACGGAGAGTTCGCCAATCTGCTCACCCATCCCAAGCATCATGTGCCAAAGACGTATTTGGCAACAGTCAAAGGCGTTCCGCACGGTACTGAGCTGGACAAGCTGAAAAAAGGAATCGTGCTGGAGGATGGCATTACTGCACCGGCCGAGGTAGAATATAAGGATGTAGATCCGGACGGTAAGGAATCTGTGATCCAGATTACCATTTACGAAGGCAGAAATCGCCAGGTAAGACGGATGTTTGAGGCCATTTCGCACCCGGTCATCAGACTCAAGCGGATTGCCTTCGGAGATTTATTGCTGCAAAACTTGAAGCGTGGTCTCACCAGACCCCTAACCAAGGACGAAATCAACCGTCTCATTCAACTGGCCAAATCAGACAACACGAAAAAGAAACGGACAGGACGGGGGTCATAACCCCGGCCTTTTTGGTGTAAAGAGACTATTGGATGAGAGTAAAGTTTGACCAAGCACGGGAAAATAGTAAAATAGAGAGAATGCTTTTTTTAGCGAAGGGGCTGGGAATATGTCAGAACAAAGCAACCGCATTTTAATTGTAGACGATGAAGAACGCATTCGCCGCCTTCTGCGGATGTATCTGGAAAAAGAAGGATACGAAATCGAAGAAGCTGAGGATGGCGAGATTGCTCTCCAAAAAGCGACTGCAAGCGATTACAGTATTATTTTGCTTGATGTGATGCTTCCGGGTATGGACGGAATTGAAGTGTGTACACGGCTGCGTCAAACCAAATCGACACCTGTCATTATGCTGACAGCCAAAGGCGAGGAAGTGAACCGCGTTCAAGGCTTTGAAGTTGGAGCTGATGATTACGTGGTCAAGCCCTTCAGCCCGCGAGAGGTCATCTACCGGGTAAAGGCGATTTTACGACGGTCGTCGGAGACGGCCTTTTTAACAAAAGAGGCGGTGCCGAGCAATAGTATTGTTTTTCCGAATCTTATTATTGAGCATGATGCACACCGGGTGACGGCAGGTGGAATTGAAATCAGCCTAACACCTAAAGAGTACGAGCTATTGCATTATTTGGCGGTATCGCCTGATAAAGTCTTCTCACGCGAAGAACTGCTGAAAGATGTTTGGAACTACGAATTTTTTGGTGATCTGCGCACCGTGGATACGCATGTGAAACGGCTTCGTGAAAAGCTGAATAAGGTATCACCAGAGGCAGCGGCTATGATTACGACCGTATGGGGCGTAGGTTATAAGCTGGAGGTTCCAAAATAACGTGAACTTCTGGAGATCGCTGGTAGGCAAGCTGTGGATCACCATCATCTGTCTCGTAGGGTCTGTACTTATTTTTCTGGGGCTTTTTTTATTGCCGTATATCAATAGAAATTTTGCGGCACATGAATCGACGGAAATCAAGCATTTATTCACCTATACATGTATTGTCGGATTTTTATTGACGACCTTTTTTGCTCTATTTCTTTTTACTAAAATCACACAGCCTATGCAGCTGTTGATTCAGGCGGCGAATGCCATCCGTGAAGGAAGGTATGATACTCGGCTTTCGCTGGTGACCAGCGATGAGATTGGAGAGCTAGCGAAAACTTTTAACCATATGTCTACGGAACTGGAAGCGACGATCCGCAGTCTGAATGAGGAAAAAAACCATTTATCCAGTGTACTGCGTAGCATGTCTGATGCCGTTATTACTTTCGACAGAAGCGGACAAATCATTTTGACGAATCCGCCTGCACAAAATTTGCTGGATGTTTGGAAAAAGCTGGAGTGGCAGGGGCGTGATCTGGAGGAATTCGGAGCTTCTGTGCCTGAGCCTTTGCTGCCTTTGTTCCATACAGTTATGGACAGAGGGGAAGATGTTGGAGACCATATTCATGTCAAGAAAGGCTCCTGGTCAGTGCAAATGGCACCGCTGTATACGGATAACGCTATTCGTGGTGCAGTAGCTGTGCTTAGAGATATTACGGAAGAAGTCAAACTCGAGAAGATGCGTAGCGATTTTGTGGCTAACGTATCCCATGAGATCCGTACACCCTTATCTATGATGCAGGGATATAGTGAGGCTTTGCTTGACGGCATGGCAGGTTCACCAGAAGAGTCCGAGGAGCTGGTACAAGTCATCCATGATGAATCATTGCGCATGGGAAGGCTAGTCAAAGATCTGCTCGATCTGGCCCGAATGGAAGCAGGTCATACGGACATGTACCGTCAGGAAGTGGATGTGAATGAGCTGCTCGAGCGTGTTCACCGGAAATTTACGGTCCGCTCCAAGGAACAGGGGCTGACACTCGATTATCATGAGCCAGGCCAACGCTTGCTGTTGCCTGAGGCAGATGAGGACCGACTGGAACAGGTGTTGACCAATTTGCTAGATAATGCATTCAGGCACACGCCCTTAGGGAAAAAGGTTACCATTGGGGCGGATCAAATTCGGGGAGAACGGAATGAGTTAATCCGTATTCGGATTAAGGATGAAGGTGTGGGCATTGCCAGCGAGGATCTACCTTATATTTTTGACCGCTTCTACAAGGCAGACAAGGCCAGAGTGCGTGGTGAGGACAAAGGGACTGGACTTGGACTAGCTATTGTTAAAAACATCGTAGAGGCTCACGGAGGCTCTGTCTCAGCTGCTAGCGTGCTTGGAGAAGGGACGGAATTTACTATTTTGTTGCCGATCACCAATAAAACAAAGCTGGGCTCTGTAACAAGCTTGTAACATGGCTCATATATCCCAGTTTGTAGGCATCCTCGGAAGAGGGTGCTTTTTGTTGAAAAATCAACATTTATCTTGTTCAACGTGGAACATTCTGTTTCAAGATTGATGCTTCTATGTTAGATAAGGATATAAGAAGAGGCGCCTCGGTAGCCGGGCGCCTCTCTTTATAGATAAAAGCCAAGGGATTTTTCAACACTGAATGGAACTAATCCAGTACTACTTCCTGGGCAGTATTTAGTTCTGGTAAACCTACGAGTTGAATCAGCACATCTTTAGGTACGGCTTTATCAACAGTCAGGATCATGATGGCTTCACCGCCAACAATTTTACGCCCTACTTGCATAGAAGCGATATTGACCCCGTTCTCCCCAAGCAAGGTGCCAACACGGCCGATAATGCCTGGCTTATCGTTGTGGGAGATAAGCAGGAAATGAGCCTCTGGTGCCACGTCTACCGGGAACTGGTTCAACCGAACAATACGTTCACCATAGCCTGCAAGCAGAGTGCCAGATACACGTTGTTCTTCGCCGCTTTGTGTTTTGAGCGTAACGGTGATCAGGTTAGTAAAGCCCTTAGTGGCAGGCGCCTGAGAGACGACGAGATGAACGTCACGTGTTTTAGCAAGATGCACAGAGTTTACAATGTTCACATCGCTGCCTAGATGGCGGCTGAGTACACCTTTTAAAATGTAACGTGTAAGCGGCTGTGTATCCACTGAAGACAAATCACCAGCGTAATCCACCTGGATTTCATGTACAGCCTGGTTGGTGATCTGAGCGGCAAAGCTGCCCAGCTTCTCTCCGAGTGAGAAATATGGCTGCAATTGCGTCATGACATTAGATGGTACTGGAGGCATGTTGACGGCGTTTTTAAAAGGCTCATCACGTAAAATATGCAGCACCTGCTCAGACACGTCGATTGCGACGTTCTCCTGAGCTTCGACAGTCGATGCACCCAAATGTGGTGTAACGATAATTTTTGGATGGCTCAGGAACGGATGATCCTGTGCTGGTGGTTCCGACTCGAATACGTCAAAAGCAGCACCGGCAACGATTCCTTCATCAATGGCTTCAACAAGAGCCAGTTCATCGATAACTCCGCCACGGGCACAGTTGATGATGCGCATTCCTTTTTTCATCACTTCAAACTGTGGACGGGCAATCATATGCTTTGTTTCGGGTGTTAATGGTGTGTGTACGGTCATGAAATCTGCGTTGCGGATAATTTCGTCTACGCTGGCCAGCTTGATGCCCAGCTTCTCAGCGCGTTCTTCGGTCAGAAACGGATCATAACCGAGGATGCTCATGCCAAATGCTTTGGCGCGTTTAGCAACCTCACTGCCGATACGTCCCATGCCAAGGACTCCCAGTGTTTTGTTGCGCAGTTCGACACCGAGGAATGTTTTACGATCCCATGTTCCGCTGATGGTTTTAGCGTAAGCCTGTGGAATATGACGAGCCAGTGCCATCATCATAGCAAAAGTGTGCTCACATGTCGTAATTGTATTGCCGTCAGGAGCATTAATAACGATAATCCCGCGTTGTGTTGCTGCTTGAAGGTCGATGTTGTCCACGCCGACCCCGGCACGTCCGACAACCTTGAGGTTTTTACCTGCCGCCATGATGCGTTCGGTTACCCGAGTTTGGCTTCGGACGAGTAATGCGTCATAGTCACCAATAATTTGAACCAATTCATCCTCGCTGAGACCTGTGTTCTTGTCCACTGTGACATCGGCTGCATCCACCAGCTGCTGAATGCCCAGGTCACTGATTGGATCGGATACTAACACTTTAAACATTTGGTTTCCTCCTCAAAGTTAACTTCTTTTATGGACAGGATGTACTTCGAACTGAAATACATTCCATAAAGAACATGAAAAAAACTTGAAATGCTTCTAAAAAGTACAGGAGAGCGGTCTAAACATTTGTGTGATAACGCATTGACGCAGAAAAGGGATAAAATAGGATTTTGCACCAAACTGACAACCAAGAGCCTTATGCGGAGTTGTTTTACGGTTTTCGGGCATCAAAAAAACTCCCGAATCACATACTATCTCCATAGTAAGGGACGAGAGTTATCGTGGTACCACCCTAATTCGCAGCCATTTCGCAATGGACTGCCTTCAGCGGTCATAAAATGACCGAAAGGATAACGGTTTTCTGCCGATTGCATCTAATGTCGGGAAAATAGAATCCCCTAGACCTCGATGCAATAACTCAGGAGCGCTGAAAGTAATTACTTCGCCACCGGCTTACACCCAAGCACCGGTTCTCTGAGGACGAAATGAACTACCTTTTCTCCATCATTGTTGTTGTCGCTAATAATTTTTTCATAATGTATCATGGCTTACATGGGCATGTCAATAGGACATGTGACATGTGTGGGGAGGCGACTAGTTACATAGCTACAGAAAGCGGTAAAAATTAAGATTTAAGTCTTCTTGAATCCGCCTGACTTTTTGGCTATGATGCTAAAGAAGACTAAGCAGAGGACTAACTAACTATGAAAAAGCTTAAAGTGAAATGGAAAAAAGCGGAAATTCATCAATTAAATGACCGCTTGCTGCTTTACAATTTGTATCTAACTCAGGGGCTGACCCTGCTGATTGGTGCAATCTGGATTATATTTCAGAAAAGAAATGTATTTGAACTGTTTGCATTGCCAAACTCTGTACACGTCTTATGGTGGGGATTGGGACTGGCGGCCGCTATGCTATTGGTGGATTTGCTCCTATCCCGGGTTATGCCTGAGGATGCCATGGATGACGGTGGAATTAATCAAATGCTGTTTCAAAATCGGCCAGTTTGGCATATTATTTGTATAGCTGCTATCGTTTCCATCTGTGAGGAACTGTTGTTTAGAGGTGCGATTCAGTATAATTTTGGTCCTTATTGGACAAGTATATTGTTTGCGGTTATTCATATCCGATATTTACGGCATTGGATTCCCACAGGCTGGGTTTTCCTTAGCAGTTATGGATTGGGATATATATATGTGCAGACAGGCAGCCTGTGGGCACCGATCATTTGTCATTTTGTGATTGACCTTATATCTGGCTTAGCGTTACGTTTTCGGAGGTATGAAGAATGAATCAGGAACTTAGCAGAGTGCATACCTATGGTAGCCGCCGAAAGGGGCGCAAAGGCAAGGAGGAGGACAGGTCAAAGTCGAAACCGGTTCGCTCCCGTGCTGCACGGCCCATGCCAGAATTGGTTGATGTTGCCGTTGCACCAGAAGTTGCTGTGACAATGGCGGAGGACACTCCTGCCAGTGAGTACCGAACACGGACAGAGATGTTTCCGTCTCGCCGTATTCGGGTAAGCAAGTGGTTTTTAAATTTTTTGAGCACACTTTTTGTGCTTATCACTGCAGCGTTATTATGGTGGGGAATTAAGGGTGCACCACCCATCAGTGAAATGCTTTGGTGATCGGCATGTTACGCGAAAAGGCCTCTCATCTTCCACAAGATATGTGGAGATGAAGGCCTTTTATATATCATATACATTTGTTCACACCAGCATGTATGCAAGTATCTATGAACTGGCTGGGACCTCAATACTTTGTGGATCGACAAATTGGTAGCCCTTCTGCTCAAGGCGTGTCAATAGACTGTCCAGCGCTTCGGCAGTCCATGGCAGTTCGTGCATCAAAATATTGCTGCCTGGGTGCAATTGTTCTGTTACGTTTTTGAGAAGTGTCTCCGTTTTATGAGGTTGACTCTTTCTCATGGTCCAATCCAGAGAACCGACGGACCATGTCATATACAAGAGCCCATTTTCCTTGGCCACCTTGCGGCCTACATCTCCACCAGCACCATGAGGAGGGCGGAAGAATACGGGGGCTTGACCTGTAGTGTCTTTAACAATTTTTTGTACTGTTTCAATCTGTTTTTTGACCTCGGCCTCAGACTTGTTCTTGAGAACGATGTGATCCCAGCTATGGTTGCCAATGGGCTGCCCACGGTCATGAATGAGTTTGAGCAGCTCAGGATGTTCTTTTACACGATAACCGTTTACAAAGAAAATCGCTTTTGCTTTGTGCTTATCCAAGATATCAATAATTTTATTAATCATAACCGCTTCCTTGGGGCCATCATCAAAAGTCAGCAACACTACTTTTTTTTCGGCACCTTGCTGGTTAGGGATTACATTGTAAGCTTTGTCCAAGTGATACATTTTATTGGTCGTAGCAGTTGTCGAGTCTGCCGTTCCGTTGCTCTCGGCATCAGTTTTGTCAGTTTGTGTATTTGTTTTACTCACTGTTTGCTGCTCATCACTGTCTGCTTGCTTACTGTTTGCTTTTGGGGAAGAGACACTGCTCTGATCTTTGGCACTGTTACTGGAGTTCACCGAATCCGGTTTGGTTGCAGTGCAAGCACTAAGCAGCAGACATGCGGTCAGTAAAATGGCTGCTGTTTTTGTACCCATTAATTCATCTCACCTTCCTGTATTTATACCGTATGAGTTTGGCTCTGCTGACGAACACTATGCTTGATTCTACCACAAAGGGAGGTTCTAATTGTGAAAACATCTTCATTTTTCCTGGGAATCGTCTTGGGTGCTGTCGCAAGCTCTCTGATCTCTCGTAACCGCAATATGTTGGGTTTTTCCATGGACATGGGAGGAAACAAAGGCGGAAATTTGGTACAGAAAGCCCGTACAAAAATGATGGACGCTGCGTTTCCAGGTATGGGTGATATTTCGCTAAATACACAAAACACCCACAGAGATCACGAGCATCGTTCACAACACGAGCATCATTCGCAAACAGATAAATCCGCTTATAATACCCAAACGGCCAAGAGCAAAGAAGAGAACATGAGATTGATTAAAGAGTTTATTAGCTCAAGTCCCGATGTTAAGCGTGAGGTCGAGCAAATATTGAAAGAAACTCATACAGCCGTACCGGGATTGTAACCCAAAACCTCTATTCCGAATCATTTTGCGGCTTTTTTGTTAAAGCCGTTCAAATGATTCTTTTTTTTATCATTTTTATTCGTGCATTTACGATTATAAAATGATAACATGATTACATAGAACCATTTTCATCACAGGCATCATATTTGAATCATAATCTGCTAATAACACTCGGCTGCCAGGAGGAGGGTCCAGTATGAAAATAGAAAGATTAAGTCAGGACAAGATACGGATTTTCCTTACCTTTGACGATTTGAGCGAACGGGGTATCCAAAAGGATGATATGTGGCAAGAGATCCCAAGAGTTCATGAGCTGTTTACTGAAATGATGGATCAGGCATACAGCGAACTGGGCTTTGACGCCACGGGACCGTTAGCTGTCGAAGTCTTTGCGCTTCCTGCTCAGGGGATGGTTGTTATCGTCACTCGGGGAAAATACGATCACCAGCAGTATGGTTCGGGTCCCGATGAGGAGCTTCCAGAGGAAGTCTACGAGATGGAAGTCACAATGGAACACAGTGATTCCATCGTTTACGCGTTTAGCGATTTTGAAGTACTCATAGAAGCGGCTCATATGCTCCGCAGTAACACAACGGAAGCAGGTAAGCTGTATCATTATAGAGGAAAATGGGTTCTGCATTTGGAGCCAGAGGAAGTAGAAGAGTCCAAGCTTGCTGCCTTAATTGCGATTCTGGCTGAATTTGGAGAAGGTTCATCTGTAACACCAGCTATGCTGGAAGAGTACGGTAAGCTGGTCATTCCTGAACAGGCAGTTGCTGTCATCTGTACTCATTTTGATAGTCGCTCTTGATTTGGGTTAGAAAAGGAGAATGTAGTTAATTTGTCGGCTCTGCGCTGAAAGCAGGGCCGACTCATTTTTATGGAGGGATGATCGGTGCTTCTGTTTTCAGTTTTAGCGGCAGCTACAGCGCCGGGTCTTGCCTTATTGATGTATTTTTACTTAAAGGACCGATATGATTCGGAGCCCCTGCACATGGTTATCAAAGTATTTTTGCTCGGTTTTCTGGTGGTACTTCCGGTGATGATTTTTCAACGCGGGCTGTTACTTTGGCTAGGGGATGACACGCTTATTCAGGTGTTCGGTATTTCCGCTGGAGTGGAAGAGTTTTTTAAATGGTTCTTGCTGTACCACATTATCTATAACCATACGGAGTTTGACGAGCCTTATGATGGAATATTATATGCAGCCGCAGTCTCACTCGGGTTTGCCACGGTTGAGAATCTGTTATATGCCTGGGCCGGGCATGCTTCGATCAGCATGTTGCTGATGAGATCATTGCTACCGGTATCCGGTCATGCGATGTTTGGCGTTATGATGGGCTATTATATGGGGAAAGCCAAGTTTTCCGAACACCTGAAGAGTAAATATATGTTGCTTCTGTCATTAGTGCTTCCATGGTTTTGGCACGGAGTATATGATTTGATTTTGACGAAATTTTCACACGACTGGATCTGGTTTATCATTCCATTAATGGTCTTTTTATGGTATGGAGGAATGGCAAAAATCAGTCGGGCGAATAACCGCTCTCCTTTTCGGATGTTGAAACGGGAAGAAAAGGTTAATATGTAATGAAATGGGACACACTGATCTGACAAGCCTGTTAGAGGAAGAGGTGTCTTTTTTGCGTATAAAAGTAAGAATCCATTGTAAAAGATGCGGAGAACGCTTTGTGCTGAGAGGACGGATGGAGCAGGGACAGATTCAGACTGGCTTTAAACGCTGTATTTGCGATAACTGTGAGTTTATTATTGAAGTCATGGAAAAGCATGCATAAGAGAGCTTTCTTCTTGTCACACTATCGGTAGTGTATTTGAAGAAAGGAGACTCCCAATATGTATAAGCGACTTAGTGCCGTAATGTTTCCGGTGGTTACCCTGATTATGATAGGAGCGTTTGTATGGGGTTATCAGCAAAACCAGATGAGAAAAGAGGTGTCTGCTCGAGCAAATAGTATGTCGATTAAAGCGGAAAATCAATATCAGCGCGCTTTTCACGATTTGTCGTTCCATATGGATCAGTTGCATTCCCAACTCGGTAATGCGGTTGCTGTCCATACTACTTCACACGCGATGCATCGCAAATGTTTGATGAACGTGTGGAGGATTACAAGTGAAGCACAAAGTGAGGTTAATCAGTTGCCTCTCAACGTAATGCCCTTTAACCATGCCAAAGATTTGCTGTCACATCTATCTGCATTTTCGTACCAGACTGCTGTTCGTGATCTGGATCACGAACCTTTAAGCGAGAAAGAAATAGCGAATCTGAAAACGTTATATAACAACTCCAAGGAAATTTCGAAAAACATGCACGAGGTGCGGCAGAAAGTCCTAAGCAAAAACTTACGCTGGACGGATGTTGATATGGCTCCAGGTTCTCAAACTGGACCGAAGGATAACACCATTATTGACGGATTTAAAACGGTGGACAAAAAAGTAGAGAGCTACAAAGAACTGGATTGGGGCCCCTCTGTCGCAAGCATCTATGATAAGCGTTCAGTGAAAAAGTTGAGTCTCCCGGCAGTGGATGCAGGACAAATTAAGCGGAATGCCGCTGAATTTACAGGAAAACCAGAAAGTCAGATTCGTGTGAACGAAAATGGTAAAGGAACAGAATGGGCGTCTTATACGGCTACGCTGTTTAATAAGCAGAAGCCTGTGGCCACGATGGATTTTACCAAAAAGGGTGGAAAGCTCATCTCTTATCATGACATGAGAGAAATAGGTCCTAAAAAAGCAACTCGTAATGAAGCGATTCGTTATGCAAGTCAGTATCTTGAACAAAAGGGCTACAAAGGCATGAAGCCCGTCTCATATGATGAAAGAGGGAATTTAGCCAACATTACATTCGCGACCCAACAGGGGGATGTGATTATCTATCCAGAAAAAATCTCAGTCAGATCAGGCCTGGATAACGGACACGTGATTGGTTTTCAAGCCAGTGATTATGTCTATGAGCACAGTCACCTTCGGCGTATTCCCCAGGCAAAACTGGATTTAAAAGCAGCACGTGCGAAGTTGAATCCTGAGTTCCGCGAAACTTACCACCGCAAAGCACTAATTGAAAATGAACTGTCGAATGAAGTTCTGTGCTATGAATTTGGCGGTAAAATCAACGGCTCCATTTATCGAATTTACATTAACGCAAACACGGGAATGGAAGAAACGATTGAACAGGTAAAAGATTCTGATGAACCACAAGCTACGGCAAGTAATGCCTAGTTGATTACACTAAAATGAATCTCTAGTCACTCTTAACCTCCTTTATTAAGGAGGTTTTTTGTGCTTTAGTCATGGTTCTAGCAAATATAATGCTTAATATAGGCATAAAGTCGTGGTATTATATACCTTGATTATAGGTTCTAATGGACAAGGATGGTGAATCATGTGTTTCCGAAAATTAATGATGTGTTATACATACAAGTTGCTGGTAACGACCAGAAGGAGGAATCCTTTGAATTTAAGTCGCGTATTGCGGAAGAAGATTCGCAAAATTTTCTAATTGAAATTCCCATGTCACAAACAAACGGACACTTAAAAAAATTGTTTCTGGGGGAAGAACTGTCTATATTTTTTATGAGCGAAGGCGGGATTAAAAATTACTTTAATACCCATGTAACAGGTTTTAAAGAAGACAATATCCGGATGGTTCGTATTCACAAGCCTGCTCGGGACAGCATCAGCAAAATTCAGCGTCGAAACTTTCTCAGGGTAAAGGCCAACTTGGAAATTGCGGTTAAGCATGGTGCAAACGAATCCAGATTTGTAGCACAGACATATGATGTGGGAGGTGGAGGCGTGTCTTTTCAGACTCAGGGTTCACATTCTCTTGAAGAAGGAGAATCATTGTCTTGCTGGATTTTGGTTCCGTATAAAAATGGGACTCAGGAGCATGTTCCCTTCCAGTCTGAAATTGTGCGCATTCAGCAGATGGAAAACGGCCGCAAACTCATTATGCTGAAATATGAGAGAATCGCTGATCAAGAGCGCCAGAAACTGATTAAATACTGTTTTGAAAGACAGTTAGAATTCCGGGAAAAATCGTAGTCATCCTATGATTTTCTTTCTTAGTAAACATGTCGCTTATTTTGCATCGCCTATAAATGTGTGGTATAATTTTCACGTCGCAGGCAATGCCTGCTTTTTTCTTGAGGTTAGGTTAGGAGGAATTCCCTGTTGGCAAGGCAACATGTATCTTCAATTAACAAAATAAATGTAGCCATTGATGGACCTGCTGGCGCAGGGAAAAGTACAGTGGCCCGCTTGGTAGCGAAAGCACTTTCCTATGTATATGTAGATACTGGAGCTATGTACCGAGCAGCAACGTGGTACATGATGTGCAAAAAAATTCCTGCAGAAAATGTACAAAAAGTGCTTCAACATGTACCTGAGCTGGTGATTGAATTAGTACCGGACCCCACAGGCCAAAAGGTTTATTGTAACGGGGAAGATGTTACCACTGTGATTCGTTCGATGGAAGTGACTAGCAATGTGTCACAGTATTCGAGTATTGCTGGTTTACGTACACGTTTGACCGAAAATCAGCGTGAAATGGCTGCGCGTAAGGGTGTCGTTATGGACGGACGCGATATTGGAACAACCGTGCTTCCCAATGCGGAAGTTAAGGTGTTCATGACCGCAAGTGTTCAGGAACGTGCCTCTCGTCGTTTTAAAGAACTAAGCGGAACTGATGATATCACTCTGGAACAGCTTGAACGTGACATTGCGGCACGTGATAAGTTTGATGAGGAGAGGGAGGTATCCCCGCTTCGTTGCAGTGAGGACGCCATCGTGCTTGATACGACCCATATGGGCATTCAGGATGTCGTAGATACGATCGTATCTTATTGCTTAACGGAGAAGGATGGAGAGATCAGCCAATGATATATACTGTATGCGCCAGTATTTTGCGTCTCATTTACCGTGTTCTGTTTAGGCTTGAGGCGGTAGGTAGGGAAAATGTTCCTGCTGAGGGCGGAGTGCTGTTGTGTTCTAATCATATTAGTAATCTTGACCCTCCTACAGTTGGCATTTTGCTGAAGCGAAAGGTTCACTTTATGGCTAAAGCAGAGCTGTTTAATGTTCCTGTACTGGGTCCGCTGATTGACAAACTGGGAGCTTTTCCAGTCAAACGTGGTGGCGTGAGTAAGGAATCTATTAAACTGGCATTGAACATTTTGCGTGACGGTAAGGTTATGGGGATTTTCCCCGAAGGCTCCAGAGGAGCTGGGGGAATTGGTAAAAAGGGTGCTGCCAGTTTTGCACTGCGCAGTGGAGCGGCTGCCGTTCCGGTCGCCATTGTTGGTGATTACAAGCTTTTCCGTAAAACGAAAGTGATATACGGTAAACCTGTTAATTTGGACGCTTACCAAAAGGGTGCCGATGTCGAAGGAGATCCTCTTGAACTGGCAACAGAAGCAATTATGTCACGCATTCGCACGATGAAGGAAACGGGTAAGCCTACGAATGATTGAAAGGCTTGCATGAATTGTGTCTAAGCTAGGAAAACTAGAACAAAAATGTATTATGTTTTGAACTCTGCCAAGCGCAGGTTTAAATAAATGGTTTTTTTGAATTGAGGAGGGTATTGACATGTCGGAAGAAATTAAAAATCAAGAAGCTGCTGAAGCGGCAAATCAAGACGAGCTCGATCAAATCGTCTCCCTGAAAAAAGGTGACACCGTTAAGGGTACAATTGTGAAATTGGAAGATAACCAAGCGGTAGTAAGCATTGGATATAAATACGATGGAGTTATTCCAATTCGCGAATTGTCTTCTGGTCTGGACAATGCAGAAGAAGCAGTACAAGTGGGTCAAGAGGTTGAAGCTAGAATTATCAGCATCGACGATGGCAAAGAAAAACTCGTTCTGTCCAAACGTGCAATCGACAGTGAAAACGCTTGGGAAAAGTTGGAGAAGCTGTTCGAAAGCAAAGAAGTATTCGAAGTGGTTGTGAACGATGTTGTTAAAGGCGGTATCGTAGTAGACGTGGGTGTGCGCGGATTCATCCCTGCATCCATGGTGGAACGCCATTTTGTTGAAGATTTCAGTGATTACAAAGGCCGCACATTGCGTGTTGTTGTGAAAGAACTGGATCGTGAAAACAACAAAGTGATCCTTTCTCAAAAAGACGTTCTGGAAGCAGAATTCGAAGCTAACAAACTTAAAGTAATGGCTGAGCTGAAAGAAGGACAAGAAATCGTTGGTACGGTTCAACGTCTCACTCAGTTTGGTGCTTTCGTAGATGTTGGCGGAGTTGACGGTCTGGTTCACGTATCTGAAATTGCTTGGACTCATGTTGATAAGCCTTCTGATGCTGTTTCCGAAGGAGATCAAGTGAAAGTGAAAGTCTTGAAGGTAGATCCTGAAAAAGGAAAAATCAGTCTGAGTATGAAAGCTGCACAGCCTGGTCCTTGGGAATCTGCTGCTGGACAATTCAACAACAATGATATCGTAACTGGTGTTGTTAAACGTCTGGTTAACTTCGGTGCATTCGTTGAGATCGCTCCAGGGGTGGAAGGTTTGGTTCATATTTCCCAAATTTCCCACAAACACATTGGAACGCCACAAGAAGTTCTGGAAGAAGGACAAGAAGTTAAAGTTAAAATTCTTGAAATGAATCCTTCTGAAAAACGTGTTAGCCTGAGCATTAAAGAAACTGAGGAAGCTCCTGAAGCTGCTCCAAAAGCAGAAAGAGCACCACGTGCATCTCGCGCGCCTCGTGAGGAACTGAATAATCCTAACGTTTCCCTCAACAACTCCGGACTGAGCATTACGCTTGGCGAACGTTTTGGCGATAAGCTGAACAAGTTTAAATGAGTTTAAATCAATATATTTTATAATAAGCACATAACGTACACCATCGGCGGACCCAGAGGGTTCGCCGATTGTTGTTACGTGACCATATCGCCAATAAGTATGTTTTTTGCTATGATGATAGCGGAAGAATTGACAGGAGGAGTGAATTTATGGCAAGACCCGTTGTGGCTATCGTTGGTCGTCCGAATGTGGGGAAGTCCACCATTTTTAATCGGATAATCGGGGATCGTTTGTCCATCGTGGAAGATAAACCGGGAATCACTCGTGACCGTATTTACGGTATATCGGAGTGGAATGGTAAATCCTTCAGTATTATTGACACCGGCGGCATTGAGATTGATGGTGAGGATGTTATTTTAAAATCTATCCGTATGCAGGCCGAACTCGCAATAGAAGAAGCAGATGTTATTGTATTCATGAGCGATGCAAAAGCAGGAATAACGCAAGCGGATGAAGAGGTAGCTCAAATGCTATATCGTTCGGGTAAACCGATCATTGTAGCAGTAAACAAGGTGGACAACCTCAGTCGCGCTGACCTGATCTATGAGTTTTATTCTTATGGATTTGGTGATCCAATTGCTGTTTCTGGTAGTCACGGCACAGGGATTGGTGATCTGTTGGACGCAATTACGTCCAATTTACCTGAGCTAGAAGAAGATCATTATGATGAGGATGTTATACGTGTCGCTTTGATCGGACGTCCGAATGTAGGTAAATCTTCCCTCGTTAATGCCATTTTAGGAGAAGAACGGGTTATCGTCAGTGACATTGCAGGCACAACGCGTGATGCCATTGACACGCCTTTTGAAAAAGACGGTCAAAAATATGTACTGATTGATACGGCCGGTATGCGAAAACGTGGTAAAGTATACGAAACGACTGAAAAATATAGTGTAATGCGTGCGATGCGTGCCATTGAGCGTGCGGATGTTGTATTGGTCGTGATTAATGGCGAGGAAGGCATCATTGAGCAGGATAAACACATTGCTGGCTATGCTTATGAAGCGGGTAAAGCATCGCTGTTTGTTGTTAATAAATGGGATGTCGTAGATAAAGACGACAAAACAATGCACCAGTTTGAGACGAAAATCCGTGACCACTTTCTGTTCATGACCTATGCTCCGATTGTGTTCTTATCTGCAAAAACAAAGCAGCGTCTGCAAAAGCTGCTTCCAGTTGTACAGCATGTGGCACAGCAGCATGTTATGCGTATTCAGACACATCTGCTGAATGATGTAATTTCCGATGCGGTTGCCATCAATCCACCACCAACAGACAAGGGTCGTCGTCTGCGTATTAACTATGTGACTCAGGTTGCTGTTAAACCGCCTACGATGGTTGTCTTCGTAAATGATCCAGAAATAATGCACTTCTCTTATGAGCGTTATCTGGAGAACAAAATACGCGCCGCCTTTAACTTTGAAGGAACTCCAATTCGTATATTTACACGGCGCAAGTCTGACGAAAGTTAGGAGCGAATAGGTTGATTTTACAGATCGTTGCCATCGTACTCAGTTACTTGCTTGGCTCTGTCAGCTTTAGTTTGCTGTATGGAAAATTAAAAGGAATCGACATTCGTCAACATGGAAGCGGCAATGCCGGTGCGACGAATACGCTGCGCGTGCTTGGAAAAGGCCCGGCTATTCTGGTACTGCTGCTTGACGTATTTAAAGGAGTTATTGCAGTGCTGCTAGGGCACTGGTTGGGTGGAGAATCATCCTGGTTACCGGGTTTGTGTGGTATTGCGGCGATTGCAGGCCATAACTGGCCGGTATATTTTCACTTTCGCGGAGGGAAAGGGATTGCGACTGCCATTGGCGTATTGGCATCGCTTGCCTTTCTGCCGGCACTATACGCCGGAATTATTGCGATACTTGCTATCGTAATAACGCGTTATGTATCTCTGGGATCATTAATTTTTGTCATTTTGACCCCTTGGATATTACTCGTACTTGGCTATGATTGGCCGTTATTTTGGACGGCTCTAATCATTTGCCTGTTCGCTGTATGGAGACACCGTACTAACATAGTCAAGTTGGCACGGGGAAATGAGAATAAGCTTGGCTCCAAAGGAGGAGATCGTCTTGTCTGAGAAAATAGCTGTGCTGGTCGCAGGGAGTTGGGGAACAGCCCTTGCTTCCGTACTTGCGTCCAATAACAACGATGTCTCCGTCTGGACGAGAAGCGAACAGCAAGCTGCCGAGATCAATGAGAAGCATACGAATGAGCATTATTTACCGGGCTCGACTTTATCTGACCGCATTTCAGCTACAACAGATATGCAGGCAGCGGTATCTGGAGCTAAAGCGGTCATCATCGTGTCTCCTTCGTCTGCCGCTCGGCAGGTTGCACGTTGTCTGAAGACTCATTTCACCAAAGATATGTTGGTAGTACATGCCATTAAAGGCTTTGAAACAGAGACACTCAAGCGTATGTCCACGGTGATCTCGGAAGAACTGGAAATCGCGGAGGATGATATTGCGGTGCTGTCAGGCCCGAGCCATGCGGAGGAAGTGGTGAAGAAATGTCCTACAACGGTTGTTGTAGCTTCCTCCAATGAGAAGGCCGCACAGGCTGCTCAGGGGCTGTTCATGAACTCCTATTTCCGCGTCTATACTAACCGTGATTTGCTCGGTGTAGAACTGTCCGGTGCTTTAAAAAACATTATCGCACTGGGTGCGGGAATGTCGGATGGACTTGGCTTTGGCGATAATGCCAAAGCGGCTTTGTTGACCCGTGGATTAGCTGAGATTACCCGTGCTGGTGTTGAGATGGGGGCAAATCCATTAACCTTTGCCGGACTCGCTGGCATAGGCGATTTAGTGGTCACTGCAACGAGTCGTCACAGCCGCAACTGGCGTGCAGGATCATTATTGGGACAGGGCCAACAGCTTGATGCCGTACTTGAATCTATGGGTATGGTCGTAGAGGGGATTCGTACGACAAAAGCAGCATACGCCATCTCGCAAAAATTGGGTGTTCAAATGCCTATTACAGAGGTGCTGTATGGAGTGCTATTTGAAGGACGCGACGTTCGCAAGGCCGTTGAGGCATTAATGGGTCGCGATCCTAAAACCGAGATGGAAGTCATGTCGCTTGAAACGTGGGAGCAATGGCATTCATAAGGGCACAAAGGATCTTATAAAGTATAAAGGTTATCTCATGAGTAGATTTTTCTACCATGAGATAGCCTTTTTTGGTTAGGCGCTTGGCATGTCTTTCGTATGCTTAATCACCTTTTGTCTCCACCACTCATAGACTGAGTTGAGCAATGGCGAGGAGGGGAGATTGTGAGTAAAAACTTTCCGAAAGAAGCATTGAAGGCCATTAACAAAAAAGGCGGCAAAAACATATCTGAAAATGCTGTGAAAAAGCTGGCAGGTACGGTAAAGCCGGACACGCTTCAAAATGAGACGCAGTTGCGTCAGCTGATCAAACAGGTGTCTGCGATGGCTAACATTCCGGTGTCGGAGGATACAGTTAGGGATATTGTCGGAGCTGTCAAAAAAAGCGGAATGAATCCTTCCAACATGGAAGCGTTAATGAAAATGATGATGAAAAAGTAAAACACTAGCCGCACGATGCTTGGCTCTATTCACCGTGAACCGGGAAGGTTTGCGGTCTTTTTATATTTTGAGGTAGGGAAGTGCTGTTTTAGCACACAAAATGTCGAACTGCCATGTCGAACATGTTATAATGATGCCCATCAGGAAACGGGAGAAAAAAACAGCAAAGGAGGAAACCATATTGAAGGAGGCAATATCATCAGTGTTAGTGGACAGGCTTCCTCACGATCTGGCTGTGGCGCTGGGTAGCCTTACAGAGAGCTGGTCAGCGGTGCCGGTTCCGTGGATGCTGGGGGGAAGCTGTGCACTACTTGTGCAAGAAGTTGAACTGGATCGCTTGCCTCGGGACATTGATATTTATGCAGATATTCATGCAGCAAAGCAGCTACATGCACACTCGCCAGGTGTGGGTATAGACCAGCAGCAGGTTGACCGTAGCGGATCTTACGTTTCATTGCTAAGCCACTATGACCTAGAAGGATTTCCAGTTGAATTGGTAGGAGGATTCGAGGTTTTATGTAATGGAGCTTTATACCGTTTGGAGGTCGAGCGTCTACTCTGGTCGGCTGGGATACAGCTTGATTTGGAAAATGCGTCATTACGTTTGATGCCTCTTAGCCACGAGTTGCTGTTCAATCTGTTGCGAAATCGACCTGACCGCTATCAAGCGATTGCAGATGTCATGAAGCGAGACCCGCAACGGCACATCGGGATATTAACGAAGCTATTGGTCAGTAATATTTGGAATAAGGAGCAGCTGGATAAGCTCGGAGAGCTTCTCCCTTGGCCAGAGCTACATTCCTTAATCCGAATGAGCAACGAAATATAAGTTACGGGCGTATTATGAGGAAAGGGGAATGGAGAACCGTTCATGAATGTGCAGATTACGTTCAAGCCGTCAGGCAAGCGTGTACAAGTCGGTCAGGGCACGTCATTGCTCCAGGCTGCCCGTAAAGCAGGTGTGTATATTCCCGCTCGTTGTGATGGTAAAGCAGCCTGTCTGATGTGTAAGGTGCGGATAGCACCGGAACAGGCTGAGCTGGCAGGTCGCCCTAATGGGGCTGAACAGCGTAAGCTGGGACCTTTACTGGATGAAGGAATACGTTTATCCTGTCAGGCCCGTGCTCAAGGAGATATGGAGGTAACCATACCGGAGGATAGACTCAAGGCAGCTATCAGGCGGCAACTGGAGCGTCAGGCGCTGGATGATGAGCTGTGGTAATGTCTGTTATATCAGTAGAGCAAAAAACAAAGGATATTTCTCGACGGTTAGAAACGGTCAGAGAAGTATCCTTTTTTATTTAAGTCTAGCAACAAAGTCATGGAGGGTTCTTGCTGTGCATATATTAGGTGAGTGGACCCAAACGTAGAAATATTGTTCCTGCAATGATCGCTGTGACGTAATCTATTTTTTTAAAAACTAAACATATTTTACGGAGGGGATACATATGATGGTATCAGTCCAAATGCATGTACGAGTTTACGCCGTTTCGCCGATTCCATCAGTCTCCTGAATCTCGGCGGCGGACGACTTCCGGGCATTTTAAAGGCTGTTCTGCCGCATCTGGGATCAAGCAGTTGGTTGAACACGAAGCGGATGCTCTTTAAGCATTTTTCCTTCGGAGACTTTTGAGGAGGGGATTTCATTGGAGAAAGTGGACATTTTTAAAGACATTGCCGAACGCACCGGAGGAGACATCTATCTTGGGGTTGTCGGCGCAGTCCGAACAGGAAAATCAACGTTTATCAAGCGGTTTATGGAAACGATTGTTCTGCCCAACATTACGAGTGAGGCGGACCGTGCCCGTGCCGTAGATGAGTTGCCGCAAAGTGCGGCAGGGAAGACGATTATGACGACGGAACCTAAATTCGTACCGAATAATGCCGTCCAGATCAAAGTAACGGAAGGACTGGACGTGAATGTACGTCTGGTTGACTGTGTGGGATACGCCGTAGAAGGTGCAAAAGGCTACGAGGATGAAAATGGTCCAAGGATGATCTCTACACCATGGTTTGAAGAGCCCATTCCTTTTCAGGAAGCAGCAGAAATTGGTACACGTAAAGTTATTCAAGAGCACTCGACACTCGGTGTGGTAGTCACCACAGACGGGACCATTGCTGAAATCCCGCGTAGCTCTTATGTAGAGTCGGAGGAACGCGTCATTGAAGAGTTGAAGGAAGTTGGCAAGCCATTTGTGCTGGTTATCAACTCCACGCATCCACGCAGTGATGAAACACTTCAACTCCGCAGTGAACTGGCTGCCAAGTACGATATTCCAGTCATGACTCTCAGCGCGGCGACCATGACGGAAGATGATGTTACGGGTGTACTTCGTGAAGTATTGTATGAATTCCCAGTGCATGAGGTGAATGTGAATCTGCCGAGCTGGGTTATGGTATTGAACGAAAATCACTGGCTGCGTAGCAACTATGAAAATTCCGTTCGTGATACGGTTAAAGATATTCGGCGTCTGCGTGATGTAGATCGAGTGGTCGGCCAGTTTATGGAATATGAGTTCATCGACAGAGCCGGCTTAAGCGGAATGAATATGGGGCAGGGCGTAGCTGAAATTGATTTGTATGCGCCTGATGAGCTGTATGACCAGATTCTGGTAGAAGTCGTTGGGGTAGAGATTCGCGGCAAGGATCATCTGCTGCAAATGATGCAGGATTTTGCCCACGCTAAACGGGAATATGACCGCTTTGCCGAGGCACTGGAAATGGTCAAGACAACGGGATATGGTATTGCTGCACCGTCACTGGCCGAGATGGCACTGGACGAACCGCAATTGATTCGACAAGGTACAAGATTTGGTGTGAGGCTGAAAGCAACAGCTCCTTCCATTCACATGATCCGTGTCGATGTAGAATCGGAATTTGCCCCGATTATCGGAACAGAGAAGCAAAGTGAGGAGCTTGTACGGTACCTGATGCAGGATTTTGAGAATGATCCAATCAAAATTTGGGAGTCAGACATATTCGGACGTTCGCTGCATTCCATTGTGCGTGAAGGTATTCAGGGCAAGATTGCCATGATGCCGGACAATGCACGCTACAAGCTTCAGGAAACGCTGGGCCGCATTATTAACGAAGGCTCTGGTGGTCTTATTGCTATCATTCTTTAAGGCTAAGCTATACCAAATATGTGTAAAAGTAATACCGTAGAGGGCTGGCTGCTCTTTACGGTATTTTTTTGTGAATTTGTTGTTTTTTGATATGTGAGGACGTGATTTTTTTTATATTTAATAAAACCTATTTACATACTTGGTTTAACGCGATATATTAAGTATCAAATTTGAATCATTTTGTGGATTGAACAAGGGGGAAACAAATCATGTATATCCAAAAAGGGCTCCAAAAAAACAAGAAGCTAGGGCTAGGAGCCATTATGCTGCTGGTGCTGATTATACTGGTTACAGCATGTGGGGCGCCGAAAACAGAGAGCGGTGCTCAGGGGACAAGCCCTGCAGGAGCGAATACAGGAGACGGAAAAGCGGATAGTTTAAATCTAAAGGGTAAACGGGTTGCTTTGATCATGGAGTTTAACACGGGTACGTTTTCGCAGCAGTATGTTCAAGGCGTGGAAGATGAAGTGAAGAAATTTGGCGGTACGCTGACCAAGTTTGTTGCTAATAACGATAAGGCTAAAATGGCTTCTTTGCTAGATAGTGCCATTAACCAGCAGTTTGATGTCATTTTGACTGATCATGGTGACGCGTTGCTGGAGCCAGGTCTTAAAAAAGCAATCTCCCGCAATATTCCAGTTATCGTGTTCGATGCGGCGGTCAATGTTCCGGGCGCGGTAGTGCTCTCACAGGATGACCAAAGCATGGCGGAGCTGACGTTGGAGCAAATGAAGAAAGACATCGGTGGCAAAGGAAACATTGTGAAAGTATGGGTTGCAGGGTTTGCGCCAATGGAACGTCGTCAAGTCGCTTATGATGCATTTTTGAAATCCAATCCAGATATTAAAGAAATTGCGACTTTTGGTTCGGCTCAGAATCCTGCTTTGGATACGCAAGCCAAAATGGAAGCTGTGTTAAAGCAATATCCTAAGGGCCAAATTACAGCAGTATGGGCGGCTTGGGATGAATTTGCCAAAGGTGCAGCTCGTGCAATACAGCAAGCTGGGCGTACGGAAATCAAAGTTTACGGGATTGATATGAGCGATGAAGATTTGCAAATGATTCAGGACCCGAAAAACCCATGGGTGGCTTCAGCAGCCGTAGATCCAACAGATATTGGACGGGTACAAGTGCGCTATGCCTACCAGAAGCTGCATGGGGATAACCCGGAGGAGAAGGTTGTACTGAAGGCAGTATATGTGCAGCGCGAAGAGTTGCCAGATAAGCAAATTTCCACATCCGAATTGTCTCAATATGTGAAAGGATGGGGCAAAAGCGAGCAGGGCTACAAGGATTGGATGAAGGAATATGAAACGTCAAAA
>NZ_JCAJRU010000031.1:0-27885 GCF_059447605.1 Paenibacillus sp. N119s
TCTCTCTTCTCATGCAAAATTTTTTGGCTCATTATTTTCGTTCCTTTGCCGTATTTAGCTAAAATATCCGCGCGCGCGCCTTCTATACCGGACATTTTGGCTTCCGTTTCAGTTAACTTCTGCTCTTGTACCTTGGTCTCCCTCACACTTTCATTCATCCAACCCAGCGGAAGTTTGTAGGAACGCCATGTTAGAGGATCATGTTCAACGGTTGTTTTATGTGTAGAATAAGGTATTTTCCCATATCCCCACAATTGTATCGCACGATTACCCAGCACCAGATATAAGCGATCATGGCTATTACCTGTATATGTGCTGCTGCGTCGCACCATGGGGCTACTAATTTCATATTCATGCCACACAAGCCCCTTTACCTCTCCCTTGGCTACGACCTGTTGCTGATTCTCCTCATCGCCAAGCGTTCCTGAAATGAGAATGGCTCCTTTTTTGACACGCGTATTTCTATGCACAACAGGACGCCCCTGCTCGGCAAAAATTTCAGTGACCACCGCGTCGGCTTTGCTGATGAGATGACGTGGATTGTAGAGCGGCGGTGGAGTAGGCTGGGAAGCTTCTACGACCTGAATTGTCACCAAAGTCCCCTGTCTCTCCACACCGATCCAGGACGCCTCTGGCAGCTTCTGCATGAGTGCGCGCGCAAGCTTGTCCTGACTGGAAAGACGAAAATTCCATTGAAACGGATAAAGTCCCTCCTGCCGGGCTACCTTAAGAATAGTTTCTGTAGGGAGCTTATCATTCCCCTTCACTTCAATGTCCCAGATGAGCGATGACATGAGCAGGAGGCCTATCCAGAACAAGGCCAGTCCTGCGAGAAAAAATTTGCGTTTTGCGATTCGTACAACAGTGAAGGGAAGTCCTTGACGCTTCAGAATATGCATTTTGCAGCCTGTCCTTCTCAAAAGCGGACGCAACAGGAAGAAGTGCGGCAGCAGAAGGTTCATTTCTGCATGTCTGGCATCCATTGGCCGCACGTTCCAAACAGGTATTTGATGATCAGTCAGTACATTAATGAAAGCTTCCACACTTTCGCCCTCGACAGCTAGGGTAACCGTGCCACGCAGCTTTGCTAAAGCGGGATGTTTCACGAGCCTTCCTCCGTTCCTTCCATTTGAATATCTGTAATATGTCCCTCTACACTTACCTGATCTGGCAGGATAGACGTAATAATGAGATTATGGCCTGACACTCTTAGCCTGCCTTGCGCAAGTGCAAGCACGAGTTGATCTTGCGTGAAATCCAACACACCCCGGTGATTTTCTACATAAAGCTGGCGGCTGCCGATGAGGGTTAACCGCGGCAGGTCAAATAGAATGTCCTGCGGAAGCTCCAGCGTCTCGCTGGCCCACTTTCGCAGTTTGCGGCTCATCCGGCTCATACGGCGAAATCTCCTTTCCTGTCATCAAAATAACTGTTATCCAACGGTTAATAGTTATTTTGATGGCAGCTATGCTGCATTTTTAAAATCCATTGTTATGACCATTAAGCACTCCACAGTTGTTTCGACGACAGCTATGCTGCTATTTTTTAAGCTCTTGTTATTACCATTCGGTTTCTCATCCTATATCTTGATCATCACTGGACGCCGTTCCTCCACGTCACAGATATCTGTACTGTACATTTTATGATCCGGTCATCGCATTTATGAGGCTAAACTTACAATTCGTAGCAACTGTATTATTAAAGAGGAAACGACGCGGACTTTTAATAATTCACATAAAAAAGACAACCTTGTTTTCATATCAAAAACGAGGCTGCCTTATTCATTTTACAATATGAAATGGTTAGTTTTCGGAATCCCGATTTAACAAAGAATTTTTTCTGGAGTAGAAAAAGTAAATAGCCATACCAATAACAAGCCAAATGATAAAGCGAATAAACGTTTGACCATTCAGATTAAGAATAAGCACTCCGCAAGCAATAATAGCCAGAATTGGAACATATGGAACTCCCGGGCATCGAAAAGCTCTTGGCAAATCAGGTTGTGTTTTTCTCATTACTATGACAGCGACCGATATCAAAATAAATGCTGATAAGGTTCCAATGTTCACCAAGCTTGCTAACTCATCCAGCGGAATCAACCCACCCATTAATGCAGATAAAGTACCAAAAAACAATGTGTTAATATAAGGCGTTTTATATTTGGAATGAACCTTTGACAGTACTTTAGGAACTAAGCCGTCACGTGACATAGCAAACATGATACGAGTTTGACCATACAGCATGACCAGCATGACGGTTGTCATCCCTAAGATGGCTCCGATATCCACAAAACCCGCCACCCAATTCTGACCAGCAACCTGCAAAACCAATGACACAGGATGGGAGATACCCTCAAATTGCATGAACGGCACAATACCTGTCATAATCGCGCTAACGATTACGTACAAAAGTGTACAAATAGCCAGTGAAAAGATAATGCCACGCGGTAAATCACGAGCTGGATTTTTGGTTTCTTCCGCCGCTGATGATACGGCATCAAAGCCAATGAAAGCAAAAAACACAAGAGCTGCAGCTCCAAACACCCCACTGTACCCAAATGGCATAAACGGTGTCCAGTTATCTGGCTTTACATATTTAGCAGCAACGATAATAAACAATAAAACGACAACAATTTTAACAATAACCATGATGTTGTTGATTCGTTTGGACTCTTTTATTCCGAAATAAAGCAAGAAAGTGATCGCCATCAAAATCAAAAAGGCTGGAAGATTAAAATAAGTAGACTGACCTTTTAAAGCTCCTGGCGCAGCAGTCAATTCAATTGGAATATGAAGACCAATTCCTATTAAAAAGGATACAAAATACCCCGACCAACCTGCAGAAACAGCGCTGGCCGCCAGCATATATTCCAAAATTAAATCCCACCCAATAACAAAAGCCAATAGCTCCCCCATCGTAGCATATGTAAAAGTATAAACAGAACCAGATACTGGAACGGTGGAAGCAAACTCGGCATAGGCTAATGCGGCGAATAAACAAGCGAGCCCTGCGATCACAAAAGATATTACCAAGCCCGGACCGGCCGTAACTGCTCCCGTACCTGTCAAAACAAAAATCCCTGTTCCGATGATGGCTCCTATCCCAAGCATGGTTAAATCAAACGCACCCAATTCTCTTGTAAGTGCTTTTTCCCCACGTGTAGCAGCGAGCAGTTGATCAATGCTCTTCTTTCTGAACAAGCTATTCCCCATCTACTCCATCCTCCTCAACATAAATTTTCACCTTTTGATGAACCTGCTAAATCACCTCGATTTAAATCAAATTTTATCTAATTATGGAGTAAATTTTCATTCGTTCTATCGTTGAGAACATTATATATAAAAAAGAAAAAATGAAAATGGATTTCGGAAAGCTTTGTTCACAATCTTACATTTGATCATTTTTCACATACTTATTTTCATAAATGGGTTTCCAAATTAGACATTATGACGTCTTTTTTGATAACAACAAATGTAAGATTAATGTAGTTTATATGAGGCCATTACATTCCTTGTTAGATAATTAGAGCATTCGTCGTTGCGTCTTTTTTTATTCCAGCATGATTACTTATTGCTAAAAAAATATCGTAAAAAATCCGCCACAGCCAAAGCCGTGACGGATTCATTATCATTTAACGTCTTCCTCCACCCATATAACGCTTGGAACGCGGAGGGCCTAATATTTCTGCCCAAATTACACCTTTACGAAGATCAGACACATTCGCTGCATTATGCGCTTGCGAGGTTTGCTTGGGCTCATCTGTGATTTCTCCCGAATCTCTAACATTGGATATACGATCGAAACGGGATAAAACCGATCTACGCTCTTCTTCCATAGCACGGATTCGATCCTCTAGAGTCGTACTGTTATCCGATAAATCGCGATTTATCCCTTCTTCTGTTGCTGCCCCATCTCCTGCTTCTTCTATACGACGGGCTTCCATTACCGCCCGTCGTTCATTAGGAAATTGACGCTGCAATTCTCCAGTAACATCCTGCCGACGTCGCTCTTGTTCTGGTTCCATTGTGAAAGGTCTGGTTGACGTCGAGGGCCGTCGGGAACCATGATCACCACCAAAGGTAGGCATCCCTTGTCGCGGCGGAGATTTCCGCTCTCCGCTTTGAATGCTTTTCCCCAAGAAGGATACCAGCGCAAAGCCAATCACGATCAGGATATACAAATGATCTAAGATCCAGCTGATAAAGTTCATCACTCACCGCCTAACTACCTAATTCATTAGCTACGCCTGTTAGTTAATCTCGGCTCTTGTTATCATTTCCCGAGTTCTCATTCGGTTTACCTAAGGAATTACGCATTTGCGTATCTGCCTCAACATTTTTTAAATTCATGTAATCCATGACGCCTAGTTTGCCGCCTCGCAGCGCTTCAGCCATTGCCAGAGGCACTTCGGATTCGGATTCCACCACGCGTGCTCTCATTTCTACGACACGCGCCTTCATTTCCTGTTCCTGTGCCACAGCCATCGCACGCCGCTCTTCGGCTTTTGCCTGCGCAATACGTTTGTCTGCTTCTGCCTGCTCTGTTTGCAGGAAGGCACCGATATTTTTACCTACATCAACGTCTGCAATATCAATGGATAGAATTTCAAATGCTGTCCCTGCATCCAACCCTTTGGACAATACGGTTCTCGAAATGGAATCCGGATTTTCCAGCACGTCTTTATGCGAATTACTGGAACCAACCGTTGTTACGATCCCTTCCCCAACCCGAGCAATAATCGTTTCTTCTCCGGCACCGCCGACGAGCCGATCAATGTTGGCACGCACCGTAACACGAGCTTTAACCTTCACTTCGATACCATCCTTGGCGACGGCAGCAACAATAGGTGTCTCAATAACACGCGGATTAACACTCATTTGGACCGCTTGTAGAACATCCCGTCCCGCCAGGTCAATCGCAGCCGCACGTTCAAATTCAAGCGGAATGTTAGCCCGCTGCGCGGCGATCAACGCATTGATCACTCGGTCTACATTCCCTCCTGCGAGAAAATGACTTTCCAGCTGGTTGATATTTAAGCCCAGGCCAGCCTTGGTTGCCTTAATGAGGGGATTGACAATTCGGCTTGGTGTGACACGCCGCAACCGCATAGCTACCAGCGTAATGATACCGATCCGCACACCTGAAGCCAACGCCGAAATCCACAGCATCACCGGGAAGAAACTAAAAAACACGCTCAAAACAATAATCACTACTACGGCAATCAGCAAAATGCTGACAATACCCGATTCGAACACTCGCATCAACCTCCATTAATCTAATTCTTCGTTGTTTACTTAGACGCTTGCGTCTGCCTTGACGACAATTCGCCCGCCTTCTACTTTGGATACGATAATTGGCATATCTGGGGCGATAAATTCCCCGTTCGTTACGACATCTACTCGCTCATCAGCGATTAGCACCGTCCCAGCTGGACGTAATGGAGTCAGACTGACCCCCCTCTGACCTAGTAGCGTCTCCCGATTCACAACCGAAGAAAACCCTTGGTCAGCCGTCAAACTTTCCTTAAGTATAAAACGGTTCCATATCCCTCGGTCCTTGAAGACAACCGCGATAATTGCCACCACGGCAACAGCCGCTGCAAATGCAATCCCCAAAGATATAAACGCATGCTGCATGTTATATGCTGCACGGACTACACCCGCGACAAGGCTGATCGAACCCAATATACCCAGAATGCCAAAGCTTGGAACGAACATTTCAAGTATAAGCAGAGCCAGACCGATAATGAACAATAGCCATGTCTCCGAACCGCCAAAGCCAGCAATATAATTACCAAAAAAGTACACGCCAAACCCGAGTACACCCAAAATTCCCGGCACACCAAAACCGGGTACAAGCAGTTCAATAACTACACCTGCAATACCGATAAATAAAAGCAAGGTCTGCACGATCGGATGGGTCAATATCTCGGCTGCTTTCTCAGCCCATGTGCGCTCCACATGGATAACATCATCCGTACTGTAGCCCATCCACTGGATAACTTCTTGTTCTGAAGACGCAATGTGATCCGCATAACCCAACTTCAGCGCTTCCTCACTGGTTAAAGAAATGATCTGCCCATTTCCCTTATTAAAGTTCATCTCCGGAATAGAGACCGTTGTTTTGGGATCGACCATACCTCTGGCAATATCCGGATTGCGACCGCCAGCTTCTGCAGCAGATGCCATGCTACTCTTCCACCAAGCTACCGTTTTAGGATCGGTAATAGCCTGCCCCCTGCCGTCTACTAACGCTGCTGCTCCAATAATACTCCCTGGTTTCATAGCAATCTTGTTGGCACTCAACGCAATATAGCTACCCGCTGAGGCCGCTTCGCCTTTGATATAGGCAACGGTCGGAATGGGACTGTCTTTGATCAGTTTACCCAGCTTCTCCGCTGTATCTACCCGTCCGCCGGGAGTGTTAATATCCAGTACAATCAGACCGGCTTTGGAATCAACTGCTTCTGCAAATCCACGTTCCATAAATTTGCCCAGACCTTGTTCAATTTCCTGATCAACTGGTATAACAAACACAGCTCCACCCTTTGTTTGAGCTGCCGCTGATCCAGAATAAACTAAGGGTAATAACAAAACGGATATCATAATCCACAACGTTAAAAAGATCAATTTACGGCTGGAGTGGTGATCTTGTCTATGCATTTCTTTCCCCCCTTTCGATCTTTCCTTGTTACAGCATACCAAACTTTGTTAGACAAACTATACAGTTTTCAGGATTTAATGTGAAATTATTGGGTATATTGCTAATCCTGACGCCTGTCACATACTTTACGCCTCTAACAGACCACACGTTTCACACAATTATAGATAACGCTTTCATAAAGGTGTTCCCCCACCATTCCATTTTACGGTAGACACCAAGCAAATAGAAATAACACCCTCTGTAAACAGAGGGTGTTGTGTTTTCCTGTTTGTCTCAGGTTTATTGCAGAAATTGCTGAACCGCTTGGTTCACGAGCTTACCGTCAGCACGACCTTTTACCTTAGGCATCAAGGCCGCCATTACTTTCCCCATCTCGGCTTTTGAAGAAGCACCGGTTTCCTGGATGGTCTGCTGTACAATAACTTTAATTTCTTCTTCAGAAAGTTGTTCAGGAAGGTACTGAGCGATGATCTCTATTTCTGCTTTAGTGCTTGTCGCAAGTTCATCACGACCTGCTTTTTCAAACTCATGGAGGGCATCTTTTCGCTGTTTGATCTCACGACTCAGAATATCAAGCACTTCGTTGTCGTCCAAATCCCGTTTCAAATCTATTTCAAGATTTTTAATCGTAGAACGAACCATTCGAATGGTGGAGAGTTTGAACTTGTCCTTACTCTTCATTGCTTGCTTCATATCTTCGTTCAATCGTTCGCTCAAATTCATGATTACTTAGATCCTCCTAGAACTTTCTCTTACGAGCAGCCTCGGACTTTTTCTTGCGCTTTACGCTTGGCTTTTCATAATGCTTGCGTTTCTTCACCTCAGCCAATACGCCATCCTTAGCAATGGAACGTTTAAAGCGACGAAGTGCAGCATCAATTGTCTCGTTTTTGCGAACTTTAGTTTCAGACACCAGTTTTCCCTCCCTCCGACCAGACCGTCCAAGAGCAATAACACGGTTCATCAAATTTTATTATAGGTGAAACGGAAACCAGGTGTCAACCTATAAGAAAAAATGAGTACATAGAAGGACTTTTTTTCCCTCACTTCCGCATTACTGAAAAGAATAGCTCTGTCATTTTTAAGCATGCGAGTCTGAAATACCTGTCAAGGCACCCAATTGGGCGCCGCCCAGCAAGTGATAGTGCAGATGCCCTACCGCTTGTCCACTATCCGGACCGCAGTTGTTAATCAACCGATAACCAGACTCAGCGATTCCCAATTTTTTTGCAACCTCAATCGCAACACGATGAATCTCTGCAATAAGTGGGAGATCCTCCTCCGTTACAGCATTCATTGAAGGAATGTATTTTTTTGGAATAATGAGCACGTGTACTGGCGCCGCAGGCTGGATGTCATGAAATGCGAGCACATTGTCGGTTTCCAACACCTTTTTACTGGGAATGCTTCCATCCACAATTTTCAAAAATAGATCGTCCATTCAAAACCCTCCTTTGGCAGTGAGCCGATTCTAAGCCATTAAACATAGCAGCTTGCTCTCGGCATTCAAAGTTATGTATTTTCCACACCAAACAGAAACATAACCAATCATGATTGGCTATGCCTGTGTTTCTATATGTATCATAACGGAAAATGGGGCTTAATACCAGTTTCCCTTACTAACTTCCTCTATTATAGATTTGACACCTTGATCAATTTGCTCTGGCTGAGCACGCGAAATACTGATGCGTAAAAATTTTTGTTGTTCCCTGTAGCTTGATAAATAAAAGCCTTTGCCAGCTACAACCTGGATGTTTCTCGCCTTAAGGTTGTATACCAAACGCTCTAAATTCACCGTCCTCGGCAGCTTAAACGGCGTATAAACGCCTGAGGTTACAGCTGGAGTTTGAATGTACCCGGTCTGATTGTATCGCTCCAGCGCCTTGTTCAGAATATGAATGCGCTCCGAATACAGTTTGGATATGGTGTGTTTATGACGCTCATACATTCCATTTTTAATATAGATATCAAGTGCTGCCTGAGACAGAATCGATGTGTCAACATATCTTTTATAGGTACTGAACGTCTCTAATAGGTTTTCTGGCAGGACCGCAACCCCTAAGCGCAAACCTGGGAAAATGATTTTCGAGAAGCTTTTCAAGTAAATAGTGCGCTCCGTTTGATCGTATGCGTAAATGGGATCAACAAGAGGATCAACTCCCAAATCAGCCATATAGTCATCTTCTACGATAAACACATCATATTTGGCAGCTAAGGCAGCTATGGTTTTTCGTTCCTCTGTGTTATATGAGATACCTAGCGGATTATGATGCCTTGACATCGTATAAAAAAATTTGATGTTCTCCTGCTTAAATTGATTCTCTAGCTCATAAAAATCGAGCCCTTCCGCTGTACGGGCAATCGTAATGACAGGTATGCTTTCTTCCTCCAAAAAACGCAAATAAATATCGTAGCTGGGCTGCTCGACCAGAATCTTTTCTTTACCGTTGGGAAACGGCATTTTGGCGAGTATTTCTAATGCCTGCTGAACCCCTGAAGTAACGATAATCCGATCTTTTTTTGCAAATACCTGAGTATCGGCCAAATGCGAGACGAGCGTATAACGCAATGTTTCCAATCCTTGCGAGTCCCCGTAAGTGAACAGATGATATTTATAGGTGTCAATAGCTTGATTTAGACAATGTTGAAAATCCAGATACGGAAATACATTTAAATCCGGGGATGCTGAAGCAAAATCAACACCGTCTGAACTATGGCCATGGTATACATCGCTGTGGGTTTCCACTACATAGTATCCGCTTTGCGGTACGGAATAAATGGCATGCTTCCTTTCAAGTTCAGCATAAGCTCGCAGAATTGTGCTTTTACTGCACTTGTATTGCTCCGAAGCATCACGGACCGATGGCAGCTTGTAACCAGATCTATATTGTCCCTCGCGAATTTTAAGCTCTATATCTAATAAAATCGAAACATATTTTTTCACGATATCCTCCTGCCTGTTTTGTACTGTACATCCTTTTTATATCCTTCATCCTTCTTATGTCCCTGTACACGCTTGATGTTAACATGGTTTATAGCTTCTTTTCATTAAGTTGTATAATAGGCCCATTGGGTAATGAGACCGTAGATGTGAAAAAGAGGCTGTTTCTCCATACTGGAAGAAACAGCCTTGCATAGTGAGAAGATAAGTTTAGTAATAAGGCAGTAAGCTAATTGCTGTCAACGCAGCAAGTGGCAGAACCAAACGATTAAAGCGGCGACGTCCGTATGGGAATCCGTAGGCATAAGCAGGGACTGGGTAAGGGTAAGAATACGGATAAGGGTATGGAGGATAATAAGGTGCATAGCCGCCATAAGCACGGGAGCCGCATCCACAGTTGTTAGGCGGATAGGGAAGATTCACATTCTCCATTTCTTCTCCACCCATAGGAACAGCTAAGTATAACTTTTCATCATCCACATGCTCTACAATCCCGTCATACGTTGTCCCGTCTTTTACCCATACGCATACATAACGATGCATATGCTGTTGACATAGTGTTTTAGCATCCATCTGTTGCGGTGCTGTAACATTTTCGGTAGTCATGCTTTTTTCCATGGTCGTTTCCTCCTAGACTCTTGCATGTATACCGTATGTTATTCAAAAACGGGCTATGTGCTACACCAAATTGGGCGAATTCCGGCTTGCAAAAAAAAGAAGCACCCCGGGAGCTCTTGGCAGAGCCCCTCTGAACGGACGTATGACGGGAAGATTTCTTCCACAGCATACGTCCGCCGGGGTGCTGTATGATTAACTTGTCGGCTTAGCTGTATTATAACAACAGTTTGAAACTGTATCTATGATCTGTATCACATTATTTCAAAATGTTTCCATAACCACACGAGAGCCTCCACCAGCCTGCTCTGCAGGCAGAACAACCAGCTTGCGTGGGAGACGGGCCCGTAATTCAGGGACATGACTAATCACACCAACAGATAGTTGATCGTGATGCAGCTTTTCGAGCGAGGTGATCACGGTGTCAAGCAGTTCAGGGTCCAACGTACCAAAGCCTTCATCCAGAAAGAAAAATTGAAGAGGGTATTGACCCCGCAACTGAATTTGAGCCGACAGCGCAAGTGCAAGTGACAATGAGGTCAGGAATGTTTCCCCGCCGGACAAGGTCGATACCGGCCGTTTAACCCCACCATTGGCATCGTCACTAATGACAAAACCACCGCTCGAATCTACTTCGAGCGCGTAACGTTGCTTAGTCAGAAAACGCAGGCGGCGTGAAGCCGATTGACTGACCTGCATAAGCTGCTCCTCGGCAATATATTCAACGAAGGCATTACCGCGAAAAACCGACTGGAGCTTGGACATTTTCTCTGCCTCACTACGCAGGTGTATACGATTGGACTCCAGCTCCATCCAGCGGACGTGCCGACGCTGCAAGTCCTCTAAATCACGCTCAGCCTTGGCGCGATTCTGAAGCGCCTCTTCGTCGCTTGCACGACAATCACGCAGCCTCGCAGTGGTCGTTTCCCACTGTTCCTCTGTTACTGTTGCTCCATTCAGCTGCTCCTCGACATGCTTTAAGCGGGAAGTCAGCTCCTTCTCCCGTTCTCGATGCACACTCACTTCATGTTCATAACGTGCTGCTTCTTCTGGTCCCAGGCAGCATTCCACGACCTCCGCTTCCGTAGCAAAAGAGGAAGCTTCCAGACGGGTGCCCCAACGGGATTCTGCCGTCTGCCGTCTTTCTTCTGCCGAGTCGGAAGCCTGGCGCGCGATCAGTGAAGCATGAACGGCCTGCTGCTTGCGTTCTTCCGCTTCGGCACGGCGTCGTGCTGCCGCTTCAGCCCCATTTTTTAGTCCCAGCAAGCGTGAGGTCGCTTCTTCCAGCAATGAAGCTGCTCGGCCTTCTCCAACCCACTTTTGGAGCTGTTCCAACTTTTCACGCAGCAGCTCATCTTTGCTTTGCAGCCCTGTACGACGGGCAATAATGATTTTGTCTTCCTCGATGATGCTTTGCTGTATCTGCTGTACACGCACTGCCTTTTCTTCGAGGAAGGTGACACTTGTCTCCAGTCGGGACCGAAGCTCCTCCGTACGTCGGTCGCGCTCCTGCATGGCGCGATAACGCTCCGCAGCTTGGTCCGGGCTGACATCTGGCAGCTGCACCGCCCATTCGGCGCGCAGCCCCTCGCTGCGCGTGGTACATGCCTCGCGCTTGCTCCGCGCCTGCGCCAGCGCTGCCACCGCCGCCTCCTGCTCGGCGGCTGCGCGAATACGGCGCTGCTGTCCGACAGCGTCTGCCTCACGCAGTGCCTGTGCCTCGGCAGGCAGTGTATGCGCGCGAGCTGCCAGCTCAGCCGCAGCGCGCTCCAGCGCTGCACAGCGCTCCGCCCATGCAGCGACACCACGCGGCACAGTTGGCGCTGCCAGGGGCGCAGTTGGCTCGCCCGTGGCGGCAGCGCCGCTGTCTGTGCCGGTAGGCTGCGCCAACAAGCTGCGCTGCTCGTGCAACTGCTGGCGCAGCGTAAGGCGTAGCTCCTGCAAGCCAAGCCGCAGGCGGTGCAGCTCATCCGGCGCGGCGGAATCCGCGCTATGGGACGCAACAGCGGCAGGCACAGGGTGATGCAGAGAGCCACACACTGCGCATGGCTCTCCTTCGCGCAGCTCGGCAGCGAGGTGCTGCGCGAGACGCCCGAGCTCCTCGGCACGAAGCTCGTGACGCAACTGCTCCTCCTCAGCAGCCAGTGCTGACACGTCGGCTGTAATTTCCGACTCCAGCGCCAGCAACGCCTCAATGCCTTCAGCCGCCTGGGCAGCAAGGACAGAACGTCGTGCCTCGGTCTCCTGTGTCTCCTGCTCCATTAGCTTTAGACGTTCGCCTGCTAAAGCAAGCCGTTTCTCCTGAGCTAAATACTCCTGTTCAGCTTCCCGCCACTGCTCATGCGCTGTCTCCAACTGTTGCAATCGCTGCATTGCCTCTTGCAGCATACGCCGCTCATCTGCCCGCACTTCATTTTGCTTTAGCTCCTGTTGAAGCTCCTGCTGCCGCTTCAAACCTCGTGTCTGTAACTCTTGTTCCTTTGCAAGAGCTGCGGCATGCTCCGCAAGGGTTTGTTCACTATATGCTAGTTCGGCCGCCAAACGCTCCCGTTCGGTCCGCAACACTTCCGTATCACGTTCCAGTTGAAGTGCCTGCTCCAATTGATCGATCCGAAGCAATAGCTTTGGTTCTTCAGCACTGAGTACTTGCCGCGCCTGCTCATCTGCTTGCACAGATGCAAGCGCCGCCTCCGCTGCGGAGGCAGCCAGGACTGCCATTTGTTCAGCATTCTTTTGCCGTTTGTCTGCATCGGCAACGGCTTCCTTCCAATCCGTCAGTGCGGGCAGCAACGCCTCCGCTGCAGATGCTTGTCGCAACCTGTGCTCCAGCAAAGCAATGCCTGGCTCCTGTCTTGCCATCTCCTCCAGCTCGTTCACTCTTTGGCTAAGCTCGATAACTAGCTCCCGTGTTTTATTCAGCGCCTCCGCTTCCTTTGCAACACGCTCCAGCTCGCGGCGTGAAGTCTCTGCATGGGCAATTGCTTCTTGGAGGCGCTGCTTTACTAGCTCAAGCGCTTCAGCACTCGCATCCCCCAGCCCTTGCTGCTCCGCCTCCAACGCTTTCAGGGCAATGTCGTTGTCCTTCACACGGCGGCTCAGTTTTTGTGCAAGTTGATCTCCGTACTTTTCCAGATGGAACAAGCGCTGAAGCATCTGTCTGCGCTCACTGCCCTTTAAGGACAAGAATTCCGCAAACTTCCCCTGCGGTAATACAACAGCGCGTGTAAAATCGTCCATTTTCAGGCCAATATACTCCTCCACACAGCGTGTCACATCCTGTACCTTATCAGCAAGCACTTCCTCGCCATCTTCTGTGTATGCAATAAAACGGCTAAGCGTATTATTAACCGATACGCCTCCTGCACGTTTGAAACGTCTTTCTACGCGGTAACGGCGAGGTCCTTGAGCTGACATTAATTCAAACGTAAATGCTACAGACAACGTATCCTCAGCATGATTCATAATGCCTTGTGTACCATTCACCGCCCGTTCCACTTTACCGTACATAGCCAACGTAATGGCATCCAGCAACGTTGATTTACCGCTACCCGTTGGACCAAAAATTCCGAACAGTCCCGTTTCGGTCAAATCGTCGAAACGAATTTCCTGCGACTCCCGGTAGCTTTGCAACCCTGCCAGTTTTAGAAGGATCGGTTTCATACATCACCCTCCTCATCCTGTTCTACCAGTTCCAGAAACAACTGTACTAATCCGTCATCCGGCTGTGCTCCGCCCGTCTGTCGTTGATAGAACGCCCGAAACAGCTCATGAACCGGCAATTCTGTACGTTGATGTTCCAACTGTGCTGCAGCCATTTCCGGGTACACAGGACGAATATGAATGATGCCTTCACGGCTTTTGCGCAACCGTTGAATATCTCCCATCGACATTGCTTCATCCAGTGTAATTTCCAGGTCAATAAAGGCATCCGCATCCAGTCCTTCGTCCAGCCAGCGATATACCTCCTCCAGACCTCCCCGTGCTCGCCACCTCACTAATGGGCGTCCACTGGTAATATACAACTCTTCAATCTGTGCTGGCTTGCCGGCAATCACATCAACTAACGTAACCGATTTGGCTTGTCCAGCTTCGGAAAAGCTATAAGCCAGCGGAGAGCCACTATAACGCATCAGTCCATCGCCCTTCACATATTGGGGACGATGCAAATGCCCCAGAGCCGTATACTGCGCTCCAATGCTCAAAGCAGACGGATCTACGGTATAGGCTCCCCCGACCTGAATCGGGCGTTCCGAATCCGACTCCAGCCCGCCAAGTACATAAATATGGCTCATCGACAAATTAACCGTGTCGGGCCGAAACGCTGTACCTAGCTGCGACATCAGCATCCCCACACGGCGGCTATAGGCCTCGCGTAATATGGTTTCATCTCCGTCTTCAGACAATAGCTCATTCAGACGAGACTCGGAGGGATATGGCAAGGCTGCAATACATGCCATTTCACCCGTTCGCGGTGTATGGACGCGCACTGCTTCCCCGTGAGGCAGTCCCAGCAATGTAATTCCGCGCCCACTTACCAGCGGGGTGACTGAGGCTACCCTTTCCGGCTGATCATGATTGCCCGCAATGACCACTAACGGTCTTCCTCCAGCCGTAAGACGCGCAGATGCTTCATAAAACAATTGTTCTGCAGCGGCCGAAGGATTGACTGAATCGTACACGTCCCCAGCCATCATAATCAAATCCGCCTGCTGATCGTCAGCCATTTTCACCAATTCTTCCAAAAACGCTTCCTGCTCCTTCAACCGGCTGCGCCCTTCCAACGTGCGGCCCAAATGCCAATCACCTGTGTGCAAAATCCGCATGCTGTTCCCCCTCTCCCTAACTTTATAACTATAGCTGTACACTCTCCCCAGCTTCTATAAAATACAACCATTTCTCAGCAACCTTTTTGCCTGTAATCTCTTCAATCACTCGGGCATACAGCTCCAATTGAAAACGATATTGGTCTGTTAAGTGTGATAGCGTACGATATTCGGATATCCGATCTGTTTTATAATCCAGCAGCACAAGCCCTTCGGAAGTTTCAAACAGACAGTCGATGATCCCGTTCATCAGCACTTTATCGTCCTGTCCGCCTTCCGTAACTGTCTTCTGTTCAGGCAGCACCGCGGGTAAGCTGTGGTTCCAGTAATCGGTGGCCCGCATAGCATAAGTAAACGGAAGCTCACGCTGAATTCGGGATGAATCCAGCATTCTACCTCCCAACTCACTAGTGAAAAACCTTAAAATTTTATTTGTATCCAACACCTTTGCATGAACATCCAGTAAAATGCGCTGATTCAGCAAACGTGCCTTTGTTTCCTCAATGACCTCAGCGCTCATTACTCCATCTAGGGGCAAATGCAGCATCAACGTATGATAGACCGTCCCTCGTTCCGTAGGAGTCAGCCGCTGATTGCCCATAAACTTAGGTCTGCGCAAGTGTAATTGACTGCTCCGAGTGTCAGAATCTTCACGATCCTCCGGTAAGTCCACTTGTTGGGAGACAGAAGATAAATTCAGCCAATCGTCCGATCCGATCTCCTGCATTTCCAGCCATCTTTTCATCTCCGTGACCGATGTATTGGCTGCTGTCTTGCCGGCCCGTTCATACGGGTAGGTCCAAGAAAGAGCACCGGCAATATCCGTTTCACTCTCTTCGGTCAATTCAACTGGCTTCGCACTTCTCAGTGCTTCTGTTTTCTTTTGCCGCTCTTCAGCCAACACCTCTTCTTGATTCGAGTTCACACGAGAGCCAGAAAGTGTTTCTGAGGCCACGATTTTAAATAGCCAGTCCGCCCCTGGCATGTGCTCCAGCCTGTGATAGTACCCATCCTGATCGCCTGCTGCTTCCCTCAGCGAGATCGCAGACGGATGCCGAATCAACGCAGGACCTACCCAGTCCAGATAGCTACGGCCTGCCGCCAGCACATAGTCTGGTAATACTGTATCCGCATGCTCCTTGACACGTGCCCAGCCCGCTGCGCGGGAAGCGAGATCCTTCACAGTTCCGGTCATAATCAGCTTTTCACGTGGACGCGTAAGCGCTACGTATAGCACTCGCATTTCCTCGGCTAACAGTTCCAGCTGTGAGCGTCGACGGATCGCTAGATTAGGCAGCGTTGGGTAGCTGACCCGGTTTTGCTCCTCCACATATTTAGGACCAAATCCCAATTCCTTGTGCATAAGAAACGGTGCATTCAGATCCTGCTGATTGAACATTTTTGCCGTCCCCGCAATAAAAACAACAGGAAATTCAAGTCCCTTACTTTTATGAATGGTCATAATGCGGACAGCCTGATCGGGCTCAGCTCCCCCGCTGATCGATCCTAAATCACCGCCTCGCTCCCGTAAACGAGAAATAAAGGTCAGGAATCGAAACAAGCCTCGGTTGGACGTAGAAGTCTCATACTGTCTCGCTCGGTCATATAGGGCCCGCAGGTTGCTTTGGCGCTGTGAGCCCCCAGGCAATCCACCCACCCAGTCTAGATATCCTGTTTCCTCCAGCACATTCCAAATCAATACACTTAAGCTGCCTTGTCTGGCTTCCTGCCGCCATGCGTCCAAATTACGCAAAAAAGAACGTAATCGGGCAGACAACGTATTCTCGTCATCCCTATGGACAGGGTCAAGTGGAGCTAGCGAGTCCTCAGTGAAAAGATCCATCTCCATAACGTCAGCAGAGGTCCCTTTTACACTCTGCTCGACTTGTTCATTCTCTGCTGCCGCCAGCAATGCATCATAAAATAATCCATCCGGCTTCTCTAGCCGAATTTGTGCCAGTTCATCTTCGGTCAAGCCGACAATTGGCGAACGAAGCACAGATGCAAGCGGGATATCCTGCTGCGGATTATCAATAATGTGCAGTAGGGACAACATCACCTCAACTTCTGTTGCTTTAAAAAAGCCCGTCGTCTGCTCTCCCGAGGCAGGAATGCCCTCAAGCCGCAGCTCCTCGACAATTAGGGGAGCCCAAACGCTTGCTGAACGAAGCAAAATGACAATATCACCGTAGACTGCTGGACGCATCGCTTTTAATCCTCTGTCGTAAATCAACAGTGGTTGTCCAGTATCTCCAGTCAGCTCCTTGATCCGTTGCGCGATTGCACGGGCCTCTAACTGAGCCGTTTCAAGCTCAGCAAGCTCGGCCAGCTCACTTTCCTGCAAAGCCGATTCGTCCCCAGTTTCAGGCAACTCCGAAGTCTCGGAAAGACCACGCCCGCCTTTATCAACTAACAGCAGCTCAGGTGCGTATGCAGACACAGCGTCCTGCTCTGCCTTCTCGGGATAGGACGCGCCGTGTACGAGCCACGCTCGTTCATCGTACTCAATTTCCGCTACATCCACACTCATAATCTGGCGGAACACCAAATTGACTGCATCGACAACTTCCTCCCGACTGCGGAAATTACGCGCCAGATCAATCAAAAAGCCATCTTCCTGATCCTGCATGCCGTACCGTTGATACTTATTCAAAAACAGCCCTGGCTCGGCCAGTCGAAACCGATAAATACTCTGTTTCACGTCTCCCACCATAAAACGGTTACCCGGTTCCTCACGTGATACTAGCTTGACAATATCCTCCTGTACGGTATTCGTATCCTGATACTCATCCAGCAGCACCTCGTCGAACTGCGCCTTGTATTCAAGTGCAGCATCGGACGGCAGCAGCTTGTACGGCGTAGAGTCGGGATGTCTTAATATTTTCAGACAATAATGCTCCAAATCTCCGAAATCCACCAATCCTTTTGACTGCTTGTGCTGTTGAAATCGTTCCCCGAAAGCAATCACGGTTTCTACCAGTTCGTCCATCAGAGGAGCCGTTGCATGCAGTTCTTCCAAATAAGCTTCTGCTCTCCTACCGAACAGGGAAGCCTTCATATCCGTAACCATTTTTTTGGCGGCTTCGCGTAACGTCTTAACCCGCTCCTGTAATGCAGGCTCAGTTTGATCTTTTTTGACCGGCTTGAGCTTACCAAATGACGCTTCTTGAAAATGATCATACAGGGACGCCCATGGCTGTGTTTCCAGTGCCTGCAGCAATTCATTCACCATCGCCGCATCTTCTAGCAGCGTCATGGCATATGGCGCAGGACCGCCGGGCTGGATAGCTGTTTCATGCGCCTGTTCGAGCAAACTCGCTGCTCCGCGCAACGAAAGGGCAGCATCCGCCAAAATACTGCGCACCCAGGGAGTCTCCCCCAACGCAGCTACATCCTGTACACGAAATGCTGCTGCCGTCTCACGCAGCCAATGTTCCGGCCAAGGATGGCTTTGCGAAAAATCGTACAGCCGCTGGACAAGTACATACATTGCATCATCGGTGCGCTCTCCACTAAACCAGTCGACCAGTCTGCGAAATGTGCTGCCTTCATCATGGGCCTCATATTTTTCCTCAAACAGTTCTTCTAAAAGCTCTTGACGCAGTAATTCTGTTTCATGCTCGTTCATAATCCGAAAACTGGGATCAAGAGGAATGGCCTGATAATGCCTACGAATAATCTCCATGCAAAAAGAGTGAAGCGTCGTAATCGAAGCCCGATTCAACAACGATAGCTGGCGGCGCACATGTTCACTTTCCGGTTCCTGTTCCAGCACACGTTCCAGTGCTTCGCGTATCCGTTGACGCATTTCAGCGGCTGCAGCCTTCGTAAAGGTCGCTACCAGCAACCGATCCACACTAAAGCCGAGCTGGGGGTCGATAATTTTGCGAATAATACGCTCTACCAGCACTGCTGTTTTACCAGAACCCGCCGCTGCCGCAACCAGCATGTTGTTACCAGACTCCGAAATGGCACGCCACTGATCATCGCTCCACATGCTTCCTTCTGGCTTGGGCAAGCCGCCTTTAGCGTTTGACGTGCTTATCATTGCTTCATTCCTCCTTTCCCTTCCTGTGTATGGCCGAGCAGATCCCAGACCTGATCCTTACCTGGTTTAACCCATTGATTGTAACCACTGCCTTCCAGACTGTCGTCAAATTGACAAACAGGCTTAAAAGAGCAGAAAGTACATGCCGTCTCTTGCTGGATACGATAAGGTTCAATGGCCACATCGCCCTCTGTCATCCGTGTACCAATTGTCCGAATATTGTTACGCACCGAAGCTAGCAGGCTATCCCACTGTTCAGGCGAAGCAACGGAAGCACTGCTGTAAAAACTGCCGTCTGCTTTCACCGCGACAGGTAAAATAGAGGAATATCCCTTGTCCAATGCTGTATCCATTTGCCCAACTACATCCCGATCCGCGAGCAACAATCCCTTCATCTTAAAACGTTTCAAAAGCTCCTGACGAGCCTGTTCTGCGCTAAGGCCATTAGGTGATTGCAGCATCGGATTGTGGACGTGAAAATACAGTGTACCCGCCGGATAAGCAGTCTCGCCCAACCATTCCTCCGCTGCATTCAACAGCACGTCCAGATAGGTGAGCATTTGCAAGGACAAGCCATAATACACCTCATGCAGCTTAAGATCCTTTTGGCTGGACTTGTAATCAATGACACGCAGAAGCAATCCTTTTTCTCCTTCTGCCACATCTACACGGTCAATCCGGCCGACAATTTCCATCACAACACCGTTATCTAACTGAAAGCTTAACGGAGGAAGCGGCTGACCCGGTCCGAAATCCAACTCCAGTCCAATCGGCTCAAAGCTCCCCCTCCGTGCATGTTCACCCAAAATTAACGAAGCACGGCTCACGATGTCTTTTAACTTGCGTAAAATATAGCCATACCGCTTGGAGCTCATTAAAATCTCGCCTTGCAGGCGAGGAGCCAGACGCTCCACCGTACTTTCTGCCTCTCGGCGACATTCCTCGGTGGTAAGGCTTCCCCAGCTGACATTGCGTTCACGCAGATTGATCGCCATCTCACCAAGCGCTGCATGGAATAATTGTCCGATATCCGGGGCCTTCAGACGATACATTTGACGTTCCTTCAAGCGAAGACCATGAGAGGCAAAGTGCGAGAATGGACATGCGACAAAGCGTTCCATACGAGATACGCTCGTGCGCAGCTTGCTGCCATATAGACGGCGACTCGTTTCCTTCTGCATTTCGGCATGGTTCTCGTAAAATAGCGAGGTCAACAGCTGACGCAGCTTGTCCTTCTCATGTCCTTGCTGATTGGCATACCAGTTATATACCTCCCACCAGGAAAGTAAAATATCACCACCACGCCGCCAATGACGTAATTGCGCGATGAGCTGGGGCAAAGCCTCAGACGGATGGGAAGCATACTCCCATTGCGTCGTCCAAGCGTCTCCAGGCAAAGGATATCCGGCCAGTGGGCGTTCGTCCAGATCAGGAAACAGTTGCCGCACATGTCGTACTAACTCTGACGGCAGCAACGGCTTGCCTTCTTCATCAGTCACCGCATAGCTCATCCACAGGCTTTTACCGGCAGAGGTAAGGGCCGTATAAGCAAGAAACCGTTCGTCCAACAGACGTCTTGTCATATCTGGCGCCAAGTCTACACCTTGTTCGTTTAATGCCGTACGTTCCTGCTCATTCAGCACACCATCCTCATGAAACACAGCCGGCATTACACCTTCATTCATCCCTAGCACAAAGGCATGTTGAATACCGGATACACGCGTACGGTCCGTGTTCCCGACGAGAACCTGATCCAGAGCTGGCGGAACAAGTCCCATACGGAACTCAGCCAATCCCGTTTCCAGCACACCCGCAAACATAGAAGTATCCAGTCTCTCATCACCCATCATTTCGACGATTTGATCCAGCAATTCAAGCACCGCATCCCATACCTGACGGTGCTCCTTCGCCTGCTCGGGATTTCCTGCTTCCTCTGCCTGATGAATGAAGGTGTCCAGCTTGTGACCGATTTCTGCATCCTCCAGCAACAAATACACGGCCTCACACTTCTCAAGTGCCGTTCGCGCCTTCCCCATACGCTTCTCAAACGTATGTAGAGGCGTCACGATCACATCTCGGCACAATTCCATCAAATCCAGCGTTTCATCCCGTTGACGATTCCGTTCCTGCTCCTCCAGCTCCAATGACAAGCTGGGTACAGCCTGCCATGGTCGGCCATCTGTCCAACGGCTGCCTTGTATTCCACAGGCCAGCACATAGTTTTCCAGACGGTCCATCTGTTCACGGCTCACTCGACCGTCCAGCGGCAACAGAAGATCTGTTTTGACCGCACGAAATACATCCTCATATCGCCAGCGTCGCTGCACGATATCCAGTGAAGCCCGAATCAATTCCACTAAGGGATGATGAAGTATGCTTCTCCGCTGATCCAAAAATACAGGAACCTCATATTGCTTGAATATCGATTCCACCCAAGGCTCATAATCTTCTATATGACGCACAAACAGGGCCATCTCCCGATAACGCGCGCCTTCTTCGCGGGCCAGGCGGCGCATTTCGCGTACGGCTCCTTCCAGCTCGGCGCGGCGATTTGCCGCAGCATACAGTTTTATGCCCTCTGATTGCGTATCTGCCCATTGCTCTCGTAGCTGCTGAAGCCGTATCCGGCGTCCCGGATTCCGCAGCCCTGTACGATGTTCAAAGTTAGCCTCCAAATACGCCAACGCTGGACGCTCCTTAAACCGAGGCATCGGATCAGGACGTAGTAACTGCGTTTGCGTTTCAATCATCAGCTCCTCTGCCATTCCTTTCAGCTTGACGTAAGTAGCCGCCGAAGGATGAAACAAATCCAGCTCATGCGGAAGTTGTCCGCTTTCGTAGCTGCGGTTACAGGTCAACGCCACTGTCAGCGAAGAGGCGTGCAGCATAAGCTGCTCCACTACCTTGTATTCATGGGGTGTAAACCGCCGATAGCCATCCATCCAAATGTCTGCTCCGCGTACAAGTGAAGACTGTGCAATCTGTTCTGTCAGCATACGAAGTGTATCTTCACCATCGATATATTTAAGCGTCAGCTCCCGTTCAAAATCCTCATAGATTAGACTGATATCCTTAAGCTTTCCTCTTAATATCGGAGCGGACTCCCCCGCAGCATGCATTCTCTCCAGTTGCTCCGGTACAGACCGAGCATCATTTCCGTACTGCTTTAGCTCCGTAAACAATGTATTCAACCGATCTACAAAACCGAGCTGGTCTCCCGAATCCTTAAACAAACTCAGTTCATCCTTGCGACGGCGAATAATTTTATATAAAAGCATCTTCTTGCCTTCTTCTGTTACAGGTACCAGTGCTGAACCGCCTGTTTCCTGCATGACTAAATAGGCAAGACGATGGAATCCCATCACCTGGGCGCGCACCGACCCCTGAATACCGTTTCCAGCTTCGGTGAGCAATGCATGCTCAGAAGCAAATGACGATTGCTCTGGTACAAGTAACAGCATGGGCTTACCCAGCGGCTCTTCGCGTAACATAGACGTCATCTCATGACGGATTAACGTACTTTTACCACTACCAGAGCGGCCAATCAATAAGCGGACCGACATGATGCGGCCTCCTTTCCAACCCAAAAACATTCTATTAAATAGTATAGCATATCAGGCAAGGGAAAAAAGAACGTACGTTTGCCATGTTGTAGCAATTGATCACTTCTCAAAAACAAACAGTCCCGCAGGTTGGCTTGATGCAAGCCTTCTCTACAGGACTGATTTTTACTAAAAATAAGTTTGTTTCACCTATTTATCTTTATCGTCTATAAGTCGCTTAACTTTGACAAGATGGGATACCTACAGCCGTGTCCGACTGCGCACCTCAAAGATGGCAAATTTCAAATAATGACCTTCCTCCACACCCAATATTTGAGGATGATCCTTACCTGCCGCTCTCCAATCTACCAGTCGGAGGATTTTTCCAGCATCTGCTGCCGCTTCCTTAATCGTGTCCAAAAACAGCTCCGGCCGCATATGGAACGAACAGCTCGCGGTCACCAAATAGCCGCCCTCGTTGACGAGCTTCATTCCGTGAAGGTTGATATCTTTATATCCACGTATAGCTCCTTTAACAGCATTCTTCGTTTTGGCAAAAGCTGGCGGATCGAGAATAACCACGTCAAAGGTGCGTCCGCCACCCGCAGTTAGCGGCTTGGATGTATCTCCTTTGCCCCCTGCTCGCGCAGTGCGTTCCTCTACACCTTTCACCTGATTGCGCAAATATTGAAAAGCATCGTCGACGACAAACTCGACGCGGTCTTCAAAACCGTTCAGCTTGACATTATCTCGAGCACTTTCAATCGCATGTTCCGAAATATCCAGACAAGTTACTTTTTTCGCACCATGTTTACACGCATTGAGCGTAAAGCTGCCTGTATGTGAAAAGCATTCCAATACGGTTGCTCCGTCCCAGAATGGGAACTCAACCACCTTACCACTTTTATTCATAGGCTTCAGGACCGTTGTGCCGTCATCTCCTGGGTTTGCAGCTACTTCCTGTAACGTTATTCCACTACGCGCTCCCCAGCCTCTCATCAACGGCGCAATGGCCGCACGATTTTCACGCTGGTCAAAGAAATAGCCTGTCTTCTGCCCCTCTACGATATCGACCTTGATTTGCAAGCCGTTTTCCGTCACCACTACATGTCGCGGACAATCACCGTACAAAGGCCCCTTCGTCTGTTCCAATCCTTCCAGCTCGCGGATGGGCACATCACTACGCTCATAGATACCAACTGGTCCCATGACTTCAACAAGTGCATCTCTGATTTCTTCCCTGCGCCGATCCATGCCAAGCGTTAACAGCTGAACGACCAACACATCACCAAAACGGTCTACAATCAGCCCAGGCAAAAAATCAGCCTCACCATACACCAAACGATAAGCATTTCCCCCGGTTACAAAGCGTTCGCGATGCTCCAAACAATTGCGGAAACGTTGGGCGAAAAAGCTTTGGTCCATCTCTTCCAGCGGCTCATAGGACATCACACGCACTGTTATTTGTGAGGCAGGATTATAGTAACCTGTCGCCAAATAACGCCCTTGATGGTTAAGGACGCTGACCAAATCACCTGCTTCCGGCTCCCCCTCAACCTTGGCTATTTCATTTTTAAACACCCAAGGGTGTGCTTGCTCCAGCCTTTTTTTGCGGCTGCGTTCTAATATTACTGAAGGCAAAATCCTTCACTCCTATTCTTGGATTACAAAATTATCGTTTCGTAAAAAAAGAGCACCGCCATGCTTGTCATGGCTGTCCTCGGTAAATCATAGGCTGTTACATAAGTATTCTCACCTAGAAAAGGGGGGCTATGCCCGTGTTCATACATGTTATACTCCCACTATGCGGTGGGCTGCTTATTTTTTTAGGCGGAATGAAGCTGATGGAAGCTGCCCTCCAGCATTTGACCGGCCCCTTCCTTACCCGCTGGCTGGATCGGGCTACCGTTTCCCCTTGGCGGGGGATGCTGTTCAGCTCAGGCATTACCGCTCTACTGCAAAGCAGCACCGCCGTAACGGTGCTGACGATCGGACTGGTCAACGCTGGACTGTTGACCTACGGCCGCACGCTCGGCATCATTCTTGGCACCAATATCGGCACCTGTCTGACGACCGAACTGATGGGGCTCCAGCTTGGCAAGCTGGCTGTTCCGTTGCTATGCGGGTCACTGCTCTGCTGGAGCGCTGCCGTTTTGTGGGGAGAAGCGGTCCCCAGCCATCAGTATGCAGCTGCCGGAGCTTCATCCGGCCCCAATGGGCTGAGCCGCCCGCAGGCTGTCCAATTTATAAGCCTCGTCTTTGCTGGATTTTCGCTGGTTCTGGCAGGTATCCGCGTGATGCAAACCGTCGGCCCCTGGATTGAGCAGGCCGGACTATTCCGCTGGTTTCTGGATCACGCGGCAGCCAACATGTGGTGGGCCTTCGCTGCTGGAGCCTGCCTGACCGCACTGGTCCACAGCAGTGCAGCCGTCATCGGTATGGCAATCAGCCTTGCTGCTGCGGGTGCCTTGCCAGTCGATGTAGGGATCGCCATCGTTATCGGCTCTAATGTAGGCACCTGCGTAACTGCCTTGATTGCCGCTGTTGGCGGCAGCGTATCAGGCAAATTTGTAGCCTGGTCCCACGTGCTGCTGAACGTAGGCGGAGCCTTGCTCTTTATGCCGTTGATTCCCGGGCTGGATATGGCTGCCACCTGGATATCTACCGAGCCCGGGGCCAAGGTAGCGCATGCCCAAACCCTGTTTAACGTCATCAGTTCTCTGCTTGCCTTGCCTCTCTGTTATTTACCGGTGTGGACACGTATAGAGGAGCGTTTGTCACCCCATAAGATTAAACGTTAATTCCTAGCATAGACAGCGCCTTGCTTAGAATGACATCATTGTTGTCATATCCGCCCTGACGCTGAAGACGCCATGCTTCTTCGGGCGTATGCCAGGCAACGCCTTTGATTTCTTCGATCTGTGCCTGTAAATCTCCATCCAGTGCCTCTACGAGATAATAATGAACTTCCTTGTCCACTTCACCATATTCCGGGTGCTGGTACGTATAAGCAATCATATCCACATGCTGAATAATCCGGCCGTTCAGCCCTGTCTCCTCACGAATTTCACGTAAAGCTGTTTGTTCGATCGTTTCACCCGGCTCCATTTTGCCTTTAGCCAAGGATGTCTTGCCATAGCGGTCGGTAATGAGCTGAATTTCAAGCTCTTCCCCCTGTTTGCGAAACACTACGCCACCTGCGGAAATTTCCTTTTTTGCTGCCATCCTGTAATCTCCTTTCCTTGCGCAACAAGGATTCCGTCCTCTCTGTAAGGAAAGGCGAAATCCTTGTTGGCCATCACTATTGCCTGGTCAGGCTCTTTTTTTACAAAGCTGTTTGCAGCCCATTTTCCAATACGCGGACCAATTGACCTTCACTTTCATTAATGCCTGCCTTCGTCAGCTTTACGCGGCACACCTTGCCAACCAGATCCTTATTACCTTCAAACACCAGTTGAATGTAATTGTCGCTATAACCGTAAAGTATGCCGCTATCTTCGGTCCCTTTAGGGGCTACTTCCGGAATAACCTCCAGCACCTGACCAACAAACTTCTCAGCATATGCCAGCTGCATTTGCTCTGATAGTTCAATCAACTCACGCACACGCGCATTTTTCACGTCCTCGTCCACCTGATCCTCCATACGTGCCGCAGGTGTTCCAGTACGCTTGGAATACGGGAATACGTGCATCTCCGAAAACCCGATTTTTTTCATCAACTCATAGCCATTACGGTACATTTCGTCCGTTTCCCCAGGGAAGCCGACAATTATGTCTGTTGTAATCGCTACATCTGGCATTGCCTTCCGAATCATAAGCATTTTGTTATAAAACTCTTCCGTCGTATATTTGCGGCGCATCCGTTTCAACACCGTATCGTCCCCTGCCTGAAGCGGTATGTGGAAATGGCGAACCAGCTTATTAGAGCGATTCAGCACATCCAGCATTTTTTCATCAATCTGGCTGGCTTCAATCGAGCTGATCCGAATACGTTCCAGCCCCTCTACTTTCTCCAGATCCCACAGCAGATCGGACAGATCATAATTATCCATATCGTCACCATAACCACCGGTATGGATACCCGTGAGTACGATCTCCTTGTAGCCTGCATGCACCAACTGACGCGCCTGTGTGATAATGCTCGCGGCATCACGGCTGCGCGATAAACCCCGCGACCACGGGATAATACAGAAGGTGCAGAAGTTATTGCAACCATCCTGAATTTTTAGAAACGCACGCGTATGATGAGCAAAATCAGGCACATCCATTTCCTCAAACACACGGGTCTTCATTATATTACGCACCGCGTTTACAGGTTGACGCGACTCTTGGATCTCCTTCACAAACGGAATGATCTTATCCCGATCCTGCGTACCAATAACAAGATCCACACCTGGAATATCCATAATTTCAGCTGGAGAAGTTTGAGCGTAACAGCCCGTCACCGCCACAATGGCATCCGGATTTCGGCGAATCGCGCGACGAATGATCTGACGGCTCTTTTTGTCACCAGTATTCGTAACCGTACATGTATTAATTAAGTAGACATCAGCAGTCTGCTCGTCAAAATCCACCTGCTCATACCCTTCTTTTTTGAACAGCTGCCAGATCGCTTCTGTATCATAAAAGTTTACTTTACAGCCTAATGTGTAAAATGCCACTGATGGCATATTAAACCCCTCCCATTTCTCCTGTCTCATATAAAATGCATGCCAATGCAACCATACCTGCGGTTTCAGCACGCAGAATACGTCTTCCCAGTCCTGTAGACTGTGCCCCGGCCTGCTCGGCCTCCAGGCTTTCCGCTTCGGTAAAACCGCCTTCCGGGCCTACCACCACCAGCACACGCGGCTTGTCTGCCGACTCCCATTGTTCTGCGAAAGGTCGGATTACATCCCGTAGCTGCCGACCCTGCTCTTTTTCATAACAATAACATATCAAATCATACCCAGCAAAAGAAGCCAGAAGTTCTTTCCACGTCAGGGGTGTGCTAATTTCCGGAATCCGGTTGCGATGGCTTTGCTCAGCCGCTTCCTTCACAATCTTGCGCCAACGCTCCAGTCGCTTGCCTTCCTTTTTGGCATCATATTGCACAACTGTACGCTCGGATAAGAACGGTACAAAACCGGTGGCTCCGATTTCTGTACATTTTTGCATCACCGTCTCCATCTTGTCCCCTTTAGGAAGACTCTGCGCAATGGTGATCTGAACATACGGTTCAGAGGTCATCTCCAGTGGCTCGATGATCGTCGCT
>NZ_JCAJRU010000032.1:0-27880 GCF_059447605.1 Paenibacillus sp. N119s
TGCTCTCAATGTGTGGGTGGCTTATCCGGTAGTAGCTGCTAGTTTTTTTGTTCAGAGCTTAACACTAATAGAAGGAGGTGTAAAAAATGAAGAAAACCAAACTGAGTAAAGTGAAGGCTAGTATGTATTACAATGTTGCAGCAGTTCTTACTACTCTTGCAGTTGCATCTGTAAGCACGGCAAGTCTGTCATGGATTCATAGTCCAGAACCACCAGAAGAATTGTTAAAGTAAGTGGGGAATGTTAAATGCTAAGTTTAACCGTATCGGCAGATCCTGAAGGTTTTATAGATGGTGGAAACGTATCAGTAGACAAGGTTCTTTTCATTTCTAAAGGTCGTAAAAGGAATCAGATTCTAGTGCACACATTTGAAAGAACCTACTACATGATTGGGACTTTACGACACTGGGAAAATTTCCTGAATAGTAATGGGTTTAAATTTTTGAATGTAGATAGAAGTAATACGTTGAATGTGGAAAATGTAAAAATCGTTAATGGCATATTCAGAGACGCTTACTTTGAGTGCGAGATAACTAAAACATCGAAAAGGTGTCCAATCTCTTATCATCGCTTTGATGAGGTTGTTGAAGAAATGGGCTTCATGAATTCGAAAATAATTATCACTGGAGCTGCTACTAAATAGCGGCTCTTTTTGTCGAAAATTATTGTCTTTAAATGTCGAAACTTGTAACACATTCAGCGGCTGAATTTATGTTGCCAAAACACCTAATATTGGGATTTAATATAAGTATAAGGTTTCATGTTTAACTATGTGTATATGGAAAAACGGCATAATATGCATTGAGATGAATGGGATTCATAAGGTGCAAAGTGAATAAGTGTTTTTTATCATCAAATGAGAGGAGGCAATTATATGAAGGGGATATAAAAAAGGCGAAAAATTGACTTTAAGTAAATTTTTATGGCAGCGGGAGGGGATTAACCCACAACCGTTTGCCTCAACACAAGTCCCATTCATGCAATTCTTCCATTGTACATCCAAGTTTGAACGCTGCTCTAGCGGCCAATGGATATGAAAAAAGACGTTCTCCAGCAATTATTCGCGAGATAAGAGCCGGAGACACGTCCAAGTAATTAGCAAGATCAACTTGTTTCATTCTATTGGCTTTTAGCAACTCAGGCAAACGGCTTCTCCCTGGTTCGGGTTGAGGAGCCGCCATATTTCACCTCATTGATAATGATTCACAGTGAGTATACAGGATATTGAACACACAGTAAAGTTAATCATCGGAAAGGGTTGACGTCATTGCTAGACAAAAAAATAATACGAAAGCCAGATAATTTTTTTGAAATATCCAGACTCAAAGACGGTCGCTCGTTATATGAAATAGCAGGATTGATAAATGTATCTGAGGATGCCCTCTTACGTTATGAATGTAATTTCGGGAAGACTCCTGTCGCGATTGTCGTTCAGCTTTACAGAGCGTATGGATTATCTATAGATGAGTTATAAAAACTACATATCAACGGAGATGAAAAAAATGAACAAATATACGATTAGTACCCCAGTTTCCAATGAAAAAAAATTTGTTAAAGATTATCTTTCTTTTGCTGACAATGATTTCGAGTTTCCTTGCAAGCTTACGGTCTTAGGTCATTCGGGTGTTAAGCATTATCTTGTGGATCGAGGGAATATTAAAGGATGCAGTTTCTTAGTATTAGACTGGACTAAATCAATAGGGGAGTGAACGAAAAAAACACCTTATAAGATTAAGGTGTTTTTTCATATATATTGTACTTTGTTTTTCCAAAACTCCAGTGGCTAAAGCGCGTAGGCATACCATACGCCCCAAATGTGTATACAATATCCGCCGGACAAATCTCATACCGCATCGGATAGTAGTCGAGTCCGAATCCATCAGCAATCTCCATAATTTCTGATATCGCGTATTCCAGCTCTTTCTGGTCGGTACTCATCCCGCTGTTCCCCCTTCCCGTTTGCGAAAAAAGGTGCGTAGGGCCTGGTATACCTCACCTTTTTCCTTGATCACATAGTACATAAACTGATCTGCCTTAATATTCTTGTAGGCTGACATCAGCGTACTGCTGCGATTATATTGGTTCACTTCTCCATAGCCGAACATATTGCTGCGTTTCATAAGCTCCTCAATTAGTTTCACACATCGTTCATTGTCTGAGCTTAGGTTATCGCCATCGGAGAAATGAAAGGGATAAATATTATAAGCGGAAGGAGGATAGCGCTTGTCGATAATCTCCAATGCTTTCAAATAAGCAGAAGAGCAGATGGTGCCGCCACTTTCACCGCGAGTGAAAAATTCTTCCTCCGTAACCTCCTTGGCTTCGGTATGATGCGCAAGAAAAACCATTTCCACCTTTTCATATTGGCGACGCAAAAAGCGCGTCATCCAGAAAAAGAAGCTGCGGGCGCAATATTTTTCAAAAGATCCCATGCTGCCTGAGGTGTCCATCATAGCGATAATTACCGCATTGGATTGAGGAATGGTTTTCTCTTCCCATGTTTTGTAACGAAGATCATCTGGACTAATATGATGAATGCCCGGATTCCCCTCACGAGCGTTGCGGCGCAGATTTTCGAGAATGGTTCGCTTTTTGTCAATGTTCGCTTGCATGCCTTTTTTGCGTATATCATTGAATACGATAGATTCAACCTCGATTTGATCCTTATCTTTTTGCTGCAAATGCGGTAATTCCATTTCCTCGAACAGCATATCTTCAAGTTCCTCTATGCTGACTTCAGTTTCCATAATATCGTATCCCGGCTGGTCGCCTGCTTTCTCACCTTTGCCTGGCTTTTGGGAAGCAGGATCACGTCCGATGACATCCCCCACCTGACTGTCGCCATCTCCTTGGCCTACGTGCTTTTGTTTTTGGTAGTTATAAATGAAGCGATATTCATCCAAACTGCGAATCGGCACTTTGATAATCTGTTGACCATCCGACATTATAATATTTTCTTCCGTAATCAGATCGGGTAGATTTTGCTTAATAACATCTTTGACCTTCTGCTGATGGCGTTGCTGGTCCTGGTACCCTTTGCGATGCAGCGACCAATCTTCGCGGGATACGACGAATGAATATGGCTGGCGTGGTTCCGGCATTGTTAGGCACCCCCCAAGTGGATACACGGCACAGTTTGGCCTTGTTGGTTATTAAGTATATTCACGGGGATGTACGATATGTGATGGAACTCGATTTAAATTATGCCCGTTTGCTTTTATAATGAAAGTAAAAAATGTAAAAAAAGAATGGAGAACCTTGGTTATGGAAGAAATTGCAGTGCTTATCGTAGACGATGAACAGGGACTGCGAGATATGCTGACAACGGTATTAAAAAAAGAAGGGTTTCTTCATGTTAAGCATGCAGCCACGGGGCAAGAAGCTTTGCAAATCGTGATGAAATCTCGTATTGATGTGATTGTGCTTGATGTTATGCTCCCTGATTACGATGGGTTTGAGGTGTGTCGTCAGATGCGTGTATACACGGAAGCTCCTATTCTTTTTTTGACAGCAAGAGATACAGATCTGGACAAATTAATGGGCTTTGGTATTGGAGGGGACGATTATATTACCAAGCCGTTTAACCCGTTGGAAGTCGTTGCGCGTATGAAAGCCCGAATGAAATATCGAAAAGTGACGACAGCGGATATGAAGCCTGTCTTACGAATCTTAGATTTTGGATATTTTTGTCTGGAGCTAGACTCAGGTGTATTGTATGTGCAAGACCAAGAGGTCGATTGTCCTGCACGTGAATGGCTGCTGCTGGTATTTTTATGCAAGCATCCTAACCGTATATTCAGTGTGCGTCAGCTATACGAAGCAATATGGAGCGAGACCTTCTTGGGTGATGAAAAGACAGTAGTCATTCATATCTCACGTTTGCGAAAAAAAATAGAGCCTGATCCCAAGCACCCGCAATTTTTAGTTAATGTAAGAGGGCTAGGTTATAAAATGATATCAGCCAAGAGGGGGGAGCAAGAATGAACTCTTTGGTCAAGATGTCCTTTCGGTTTATAAAAGTAACATTATGTTTCGCACTAGCCTATGTTCTTTGTTTTGTTATCTGCACTATTATATATATTTTTATAAAAAGTACATTTGATACCTCTCACAATATGAATATTGATTTTTTCTGGATCGGACTTGGAATCGTGCAGAGTGTTGTGTTCATAGCTGTCTATGGATGGTATATAGGCAAACCCTTAGTGTATGTAATTAAATGGATTGGAAATATAGCAACAGGGGAATTCCAAGCGCCGCTAAGTGAGCTAGAACTGCCAGAGCGTAAAAAAAATCAGAGAAATAGTTATAAGCCTCCGTATCAATTGTATAAAGAAGTATTCGAACAAATGAACATCTTATCTGCTCAATTGCGCAGCAATGAGGAAGAGAGAATGGAACTAGAAAAGCGAAAACAGCAGTGGGTAGCAGGCGTAAGTCATGATCTCAAAACACCGTTATCTTATATTGAAGGATATGCAGCCATGCTGACTGCTCAAGAGTATGATTGGTCCGAGGAAGAAAAAAGAAGCTTTAGCATGGCTATCAGTGAGAAGGTGACGGAGATGAAGCAGTTGATTCAGGATTTGAATGCTTCTATGCAGCTCAAGGAGGGGGCCTTGCCGATTCAGTTGAAGAAGGAGGACATTGTGGAGTTTCTCCGCAATACGGTCTTAGATATCGCTAACCATCCTTCGGCCGAGCAGTATGAATTTTCTTTTATGTCATTGGAGTCAGTATGTACCATGCCCTTCGATAGTAGATTATTAGGTAGAGCATTGAAAAATTTTTTAATGAACGCAATCATTCATAATCCTCCAGGCACACATGTTTCAATGGAAATAAATAAAGAGAGCGATAAGCTTCATATTTCTATCGAAGATGATGGAATAGGCATGAATCCAACTGAATGTATACAGATGTCTCCTTCCAAAGAGCATGGGATACCTATTGCCAAAAGCTTTATTGAAGCCCATAACGGAACGCTTCTTATTCTTCCAGGAAGTAAAAAGGGTACCAGGATGGAAATTACATTGCCGCTGAATAGGTAACTCCTTAACATCTGTGCCCTCCATTTTAGAGTTCGCTCGTTTTTTTGCCTGTTGTTTAGGAACTGTTTACTTGATGTTAACTTTCTTTCAGTAAACTGTATGTAACTAAACTTCAGCATCAAAAGTCGAGAGGGGATCAGGAAATGTCTGAACATGTAATACGTACACGTCAGCTAACCAGGCGTTTTGGAAAAAGGGAATTTGTCAAACAAATAAATCTCCAGGTACCTGAGAAGCAAATTTACGGATTTTTGGGACCAAACGGGGCGGGGAAAACAACCACGATTCGTATGCTGCTCGGGCTGATAAAATCCACATCCGGAGAAATTGAGATATTTGGGAAAAAGCTCAAGGATCATCGCATGGAAATATTAAAGGATGTGGGTTCGCTGGTTGAATCACCTGCCTATTATGCTCATTTGTCTGCATATCGAAATTTGGAAATCGTTACAACGATGCGTGGGTTGCCGACCCGAAAAATTCATAAAGTGCTGGATTTGGTGAGATTAAGTAAGGATGCGTACCGTCCAGTAAAAGGATACTCCCTGGGAATGAGGCAAAGGCTAGGAATTGCCATGGCATTGATTGCCGATCCCAAATTGTTGATTCTTGATGAACCGACGAATGGTTTGGACCCGTCCGGAATTCAGGAAATTCGGGAGTTAATTATGAGCCTGCCTGATGCTTACGGAATGACGGTATTGGTTTCGAGCCATCTATTAAGTGAAATCGAACAGATTGCAACCTGTGTAGGAATTATCAATCAAGGGGAAATGATTTTCCAGGGAACGATGAAAGAACTTACAGATAAAAGCAAGCCTCAACTATTTATTGAAACCCAAAATCCTGTTCAGGCTGCTGGAGACCTGATGCAGCATGGATGGATTGCCGGAGCTGAATCTATGGAGCAAAAAGAAGTCATAACTCCTATAGTAGACCGTGAGCAGTCATCGGAGATGATCAAAGTGTTAGTGGAGCATAATCACCCCGTCTACCGGGTAAGGGAGAAGAAAAAAACATTGGAGGAAATATTCCTGGAGCTGACGGGTAAGGAGCGAAGCTTATGATACTCCAAGTTATCAAGGCGGAAGGATATAAGCTGAAAAAAATATGCTGGTGGCTTCCTCTAATACAGGGCTGTGTCCTTACAGGGATGACTGTCATGGAATGGTATCTCTACTTTCGTCAGGGGCCAGGAGGGGTCTATGCTGGTTTTGCGGTTATGTTTATGTTCATCTCGTTTGTGATGCTGCTTGGCGGTACACTTCTAGCAAGTATTATGGCGGGTACAGAGCATGATACCCAAACATGGAAGCAGCTTATGGCCATGCCAGTTCCCAGAAGCTACATCTACTTATCCAAAATGTTATGGGTTGTGATTTTGCAGTTTGGCACCGCCTTGATCACGATAGCAGGGATGAGTCTCATCTGGGTGTTGTATACAAACGAGCCCATTCCTTGGCGAGTTATGCTGCTGCAACCGATTAACGCCAGCTTGGCTACTCTGCCTGTACTTGCAATTCAACTTTGGTTGTCTACGCTTTTTACTAATCAGGCATTTCCGTTAGCATTTGGCATATTTGGTTCTATTGCCAGCTTGTTTTTGGCACGAACAAGTATTTTTTGGATTAAATTATTGCCTTGGTCGTATCCGGCTCTATCAAGTCCTCTAATAAAGGGATACGTAATGTGGGTGATCATTGCTTTATGTGCAGGGCTCATCTTCACAGGACTCGGTACTCTACAGTTTAGAAAGCATGAATTCAAATAGGAGGAGGAAAAGTATGAGATCCATTTTACGCGTGGAGGCGATGAAGGTTCAATGGGTCATGGTATGGATTCTCATTATATTAGATGCGGTTATCAATTCTTTAATGGGAGTCATGGAACTGAACGATTTGAAGCAGTTTTATGAGCCTAGCTGGCTAATGCTATACACCTATGCGGCGCAATTTCACTCGATGTTTTTTTATCCGCTTTATTGTGGAATTATCGCTTCTCTTTTGTGCGCATACGAACATCGAGACGGGGGATGGAAGATTTTATTAAGCAGTCCGTATCCCCGTCAGCGAATCTATTATGCAAAATATATATTGCTCATTCTCATACTGTTTCTTGATCAGCTTACATTCATAGTAGGATATTTTGCAGGTGGGTATATAGCGGGTGCTCCAGGAGAAATCCCTTGGACTCTCGTCCTTTTTACTGGATTGGGAGGGTGGTTCGGGATTCTTCCATTGGCAGCCCTCCAGCTTATACTCTCGATAAAAATCCGGAATTTTGGAGCTTCACTGGGAATGTCCATTTGCTGTGTAGTTCCTAATATTGTTATGACAGGCTTTCATTCTTCCATAGGTGCATGGTTTCCTTTTACGATTCCTTATTATATCATGTTGCCGCAAACAGCGAGCTATGCTCCTAGAGTTGAGCCTTATAGTCTTGGCTTGATTGTACTTGTTACGTTCCTAGCCTATCTATTTGGTGGAAGAAAGATGTTTGTGAATAGGGACTGGTCGTAGTTAGGAGAGCATAAGGATGTAATTCCAAGCTATCTCCTTGTTTTCAGAAATACTTAATAAAGCAGCAGCAATTCCTGCGACGCCTTCAAGCATGCCCGCTTTTGTTAGCCAGGTCGGAGAGCCATCTGCCCTTGGCTCAGGATCAAGATACCCAAGTGGGCTATCCGCTTGAAAGCGATCAAGCAGACGGCCTGATAATTGTTGAATAAGTGGGATAAAGGCGGGTTCTTTACTGTGGCACCACATTCGCCAACTTATCATGAGTATACCAGCAATACCGTGACAGAGTGCAGATGAGTCCATTTCCCACTTAGCTACCTCATAGGAGATTGCACCGATACAAGCCCTAACAGCTAATTTTTGCAAATCCTCGTTATGAAGAGCTTTTCCGGCGAGGAATAGGGCACAGGCGACACCAGGTGTTCCATAGCACCATGCTTCTCTTGCGCGTTTCAAATTAAACCGTAAAGAGGCTGTTTCAGTTTCAAAAGGAACAATATGTGGCCAGTAGCAGCCGTATGTGTCCTCATATTTATATTTGAGTAGCCATTCTGTAATCGTTTCAATAGCTTGATATTGGCCTCTTACTTCAATTCCAGCACTATAAGCAACAGATAATAGAGCCAGCGGGCCAGGAATGCCATGCGCCATTCCACAATTAAAATTGCCGAGGGGATAGCTGTTTTTATCTCGATCCAAAAATTGAAATTTTTGCGGAGAGTACCAGCCTGGAACATAGTAATTGTGGATTTTAATAGGATGCGTGAGCTCGGTTAGAAATTGAAGAATTGGTTCAACAAGAGGAGAGCATATAGGATCGGTTGAATTCATCAAAATATATCTTCCGATCCCAGAAGCCCCTGAAATAGTGTCAAAGGTTTGCATTGGCATACCTTCGTGCAGGCCTAAATGTTCTGTACTCGACTCAAGCCAATGTTTTATTAAGGGAATCATCCATAGATGGATTTGTTGTAAGAAATTACCGTAGTATTCACCATGATTTGAAGCTTCATGTACTGAAGAAGCGATGCCTGTCCAGCCACTGAAAAGTGAGATATCATTAAGACCATTATTAGCAATTGAAGATTGAATTCGAGTCATGTTCAAATGGATGGCCTCATTCCAATCATACAAGGGATCTGCTGTACGCCATTGGGATAGTAAATGAATATTACCAGGATAACCATGAGAAAGTGAAGTTTCTCCCCAAGGATGGTATTTTGTTTCCGGTGAAACATTGTGTTCTGCATGGACTGCCTTATAGACGGATTTCGGATCGCATAGACGTAAGGCAATTTTTTTACTGATATCTCTTGCACGAGCTTGATCGGATGGTTGAATAACGAAACTATCCATTTTCATATAAATGCCCCTTTATTTTTTAATTATATTGTTACTAAAATCTAATAAAAAGTCCTTAAAAATACAAAAAAACAACGTAAGTTTATCTTAAATGTACTTGTTGAAATTAAGATAAATGTAAGAAGATTATAAAGTCTAGTTAAGATTAGATAACTTATAATGAAATTGTAAAAAATAAAAGGAGGTAACAAGATGAAAAATCAATTTGATCTGGACTTGCAAGTAGCCAAAAAAGAGGTTGCTCCTAAAGAGGTACAACCAGCTAGCGGTCTTATTTGTACTCCTTCATGCGCAACAGGTACTTTGAATTGTCAAGTTAGTCTTACCTTCTGTAAAACGTGTTAGTAAAAGAGAAATATGGAATTAAAGGCACGGTTTCTATGACCGTGTCTTTTCCCAGTTATAAAGGTGGGAGGATTTATGGTCAAAGATTTGAAGAAAAGAACAGTTGAAATTAGTAAGTATATAGCACAAAAATTAACTGACCTATCATACACAGAAAAGATAGTTAATCATACAAGCAACTTTTCACCTTCGCGTGGAATGACCCCATGGAATCCAGGCTCTCTTGCCGATGGAATACCAGGTGTCTTAGTGTTGTTGGCCGAGTGGGATTCTCTAGAGCCAGATCAAGATTGGGCAGGGCTTGTGCATACCCAATTGCTGTTCTTGCACTCTAACTCTTTATTATTGCTACCTCATAATTCTCTGTATTACGGAACGACAGGAGTGGCTTATAGCATATTGTTAGCTTCCAATAACAGGGCTAATTACAACCAATTACTCTCTCAACTAAATAAATATATAGCTGATAAATGTAAGGAAGTCCCCGTCATAGGTACAGCTACAGAGTTTGATAAGCTGATGGACGTCATTAATGGGCTACTTGGAGTAGGTAGGTACACCTTGGAGATTCCAGAAGAAGAAGTGATATGTAATCTGTCTCGTCAATTATTAGATACTATAATACGCTTCATACCTGAATATATTCATTTGGCGTCAAGAGAAGATTCGGGCGTCATCCAACTCGGCTTGTCACATGGTATCACTGGAATCCTTGCACTGCTTGTCACTGCCCTACAAAAAAAGATCGAAGTTGAAGGATTACTAGAGGCTATTAAACATATAGTCGATTTTTTGCTTATTCAAATTCAGGAGGATGAATATGGTTTGTATTGGCCTGTAAATTCTCAAGCAACTTCAATGAACAAGACAGATAACAAAGAAGGAATGAGAGAAATCGAAGGCTGGTGCCATGGAACCTGTGGAATAGCATGGACTTTATTCAGAGCAGGAATGGAGTGTAGCAATGAAGAATGGAAAAAGATAGCCGAACAAGCTATGAAATCCATATTTTGCTTGGATGATGAGCTTTTAAACGGGCTATCCCCTACTTTCTGCCACGGATTAGCGGGTTTGCTTCATATGGCTCATAGATTCTATTACTTCACTGGTAATCAAGCTGCATTAGGTTTTGCCGACCAAATAGCATTAAAGTTAATGAATCTATACGATAAAGAACTCCCATTTGGTTACCAGGACTTGGAGGGAAGTACTCATGTTCATAATATAGGAATACTGCAAGGGGCAGCAGGGATTGCGTTAAGTTTATTGGATTATGGAATAGAGCAGGAACATCCTAAGTATTCAGGGAGATGGAATGAATTGTTTCTAATTTCGTAAAGCTCTGTCTAACTGCTTATCTGAAGCTGTGTTTTTGGGGAGGATTAGATGAAACAAAAATTTATGGTTATATCATCCTTTAAGAAGATTAAGCATTTTTTTGAGACTTTAAGCACTCCAGAAAACATTCAAATCATGTTTTATGATTCTCTTTATCAGGCTCTATCAGAGATTGATGAGCAGTGCATCGGAATCGCTTTAAACCAAGATCATGTAACGCTAGAAGATTTGTCTTACTGGCATACCATTAAAGAAAAATTTACGGTCCCATTTATCTTCCTATCCTATCATTGTGATGACCAACGGCAATTGGATCTCCTCAAACAACTGCTTTCCATGGCTTCCTCTGATTATAGAATGGGGAAAGACCAGGAGACAATTAGTTTATCGCCCAATGTCATTTTTGATCCTGCTGGCAAGGTTATTTGGAAGCAAGGGCATGAATATATGCTGACTATGATGGAATATCGATTATTAATGTATCTCCTGACAGCAAAAGAGTGTGCAACCACGATTGATCACATTATAGACAGAGTATGGGGAGTTGATGCTTTTACTACATCTAATACGGTGTATGTGCATATTCGAAAATTGAGAGAGAAAATAGAAGATGATCCAAGTCATCCAAAAATCTTAGTGACTTGTCACGGAATTGGTTACAAGTTAAATCTATTTCCTAAAAACTTGGAGGTGGTCAGTTGTGAAGAGACAACTGCATTACACGGATACTCATAAACTACACAAACAGGAAAGAGATAAGGATGAAAGGTGGTTCAGTGCATGTGATTTTTTTCTGATCAGAACCCCATTATTACCGCTAGAACGATACTTTCAGGTATTTTCAGGTCAAGGTTTGGATAATCAGCTTACTGTAGAGGAGATCACGCGTCGAATAAAGCTTGTTTCCCAGGAAGCTGTTGTTCAAGAAGCCATATCATTAGCTTCACCATCCCTTATGCAATTTCTGCACTACCTGCATGATGACAATGCTCCAAATGATAAAGGAGAGTTACAAAAGTATGAAAAGACGCTGAATAGCTTTTATCGTTATTTTATTCGGATGGCTACCCGAACGACTCCATTTGGATTATTTTCAGGGGTGGGACAAGGGATTTGTAGGGATGCTGCCCATTTGGACATAGGTGCCTATCATCAACATCTGAAGAGAGCCAGACCCGATATGGAATGGATATATAAAATTATCCGAAAAATGGAGTCTGACCCAGTCATATTTGATCAACTAAAGGTTTTCTTGAACCGAACGGTTATGATCAAGGGAGATCGCGCTAAATTACCATTTCGACCTAAGCATGGAGCAGCAGAAGCTGATGACTCGGCTGAAATGTTTAGTTCCATTCGGCTTACGGACGTCGTTCGCCTAACGTTTGAAGCTGCAGAGCATCCAATTCAGGTGAGGGAACTCAAAGAAATATTATTGAGATCATTTCCTGACGCTACTACGGAAATCATAAATAATTATTTGCAGCAACTATTAGAGCAAGAATTTATTATGAGCGAGCTTAGACCTCCATTAATGGATCATTCACCCTTTCATTACATATTTGAAAAAATTAAAAAGCTGGACAAGTCCAATCAGTGGCTTGACATTTTGTACGACATTGACACTTTATTACTTCAATATAATCAATGCAGGATTGGGGAAGGGGAGCAGATCTACCGGGAATTATGTGACAAAATGCAAGGAATCTATTCTGTGAAAACACCTATACAGGTCGATGTCAAATTAGCTCAAGAAGTATCGCTGCCTAGACATGTGCTTGATGATGCAGCATTAGGGGCTGAGATCATGTGCAGATTACATGCAACTCCGAAAACAAATGAATTGGCAGAATACTTCAATCGTTTTTTGGAAAAGTACGGCGTGTATCAGGAGGTCCCAATTCATGAACTCTTTGATGAGGACTGGGGCCTGGGTATGCCGGAGCCGTATCGCACGAATGAAAAAAAGCCAATGGGCATGGAGGCATTTAAACGCAACGCAAATCTCTTCCTGTGGGTTTCAAATGCAGTCTCTAAGCACCAGATAGAAATCAACCTTACAGATGAGCAGCTAGAGCAACTGACGATTTCTGATAATTATGATACTTCTCCAGAAACAATGGAGATCTATTACAGTATATATGCTGATTCTTCTGAAAAAGTTGATTCTGGACATTACTCGCTTTTGCTTGGAGCCAGCGCTGGCTCTAACAGAGCGGGCAAAACCTTTGGACGTTTTTTGGATATGTTTAGTGAGGAGTTTGTACAAAATTTCTCTGAAATATATGATCATCACCGGTGTTTTCATCCTGATGCGTTATTGTCAGAGATGGTTTTTATGCCCGAGCAGGGCAAAATATCCAACATTTCATTAAGCAAAAATTTGATGGATTACGAAATTGTGTCAGGGACTACCTCTTCTAAAGATGAGGAACATACGCTATGCATGGATGATTTATTGATAGGTGCAACTTATGACCGCTTCTATGTCAAGTCCAGACGTTTGGGCAAGGAAATCATTCCCTTGCAAACGCACATGCTGAATTACAAGCTTTCACCACATATATTCAGATTTCTAACGGATATCACCAACAAAGAGCTTGGTACATGGTCCTACTTTGACTGGGGGCCATTAGAGCAGTCTCCTTTTCTGCCAAGACTTGTATATAAAAAAATTGTTATTAGTGCTGCGCAGTGGAGGCTTGGCAAGGCTGCATTGAATATTTCAGATCTAACTGAGCCTCAAGCAAGGGAGGAGCTTTTTTATACGTGGAGAGAACAGTGGAATGTGCCACGCTATGTTTATTTAACGATGGGAGACAACCGACTTCTATTAGATCTGTGTAATGTATACCATATTAAGGAATTGCTTCGTGAGGTGATCAAGACACGCGAAGGACAGGAACTGCTTCTTACCGAGTGTTTGGGCGATCCATTCCATACCCCGGTACATGGGACCGCCGGAAGATATATGGGTGAATTTGTGTTTCCACTCAAGAAGAAAAAAATAAAGGTGAAATCAAGTATACCTAGTTCAAAAACTTACAATGATTCTTCATTATTCATTACTCATACTCCCTCAAATATTCATAGAGGCTTCCTTCCAGGAGGTGAATGGCTATATCTTAAATTGTACGGAGTTAAGGAAAGGGAGACGGACCTTATTGCCTTAAGCTTGGATCAACTCCGCAATAACCCGGGGATCGAAAATTGGAGTCAAAAATCTTATTTTTTGCGGTACGTTGATCCCGAGCATCATATCCGTCTGCGGTTTCAAGGAGAGCCGGATCAGCTATGGAATGCTGGCTTGGCGCAATTAAATCAGTGGGCAGGTAAGCTGCGTGAAGAAGGACTTATCACCCATATGGTACTGGATACATACCTTCCTGAGCTGGAGAGGTATGGAGGACAGACGCTTATGGACCTGGCAGAACAGGTTTTTGACGTGGATAGCCGATGGGTCATCACTTATATGGCAGGCATTCGATCCAAAGCTTTCAATCTGGACATAGAGATTGCAGCTGTGATTAACATTATTCATTATTTAAGCAGCTTTGGTCTAACGATGCAGGAGCAAGTGGACTGGCTAGAAGAAAGAATTGACAGCAAGCCTTATATGAAGGCGTTCAGAGATGTTAAAAAAGCATTGATTACTGCTGTAGAATCGGATTATGAATGGATTAGACAAGCGGATACGGCTACACAGGTTGCTTTGTTGGCCCTTGTAGAAAAAAGACAGACCATGATTCAACAGTATGCTCAAGCGATAACCCTGGCTGAAATCAATCACGAGCTTACGAATCATACTAATGATATTTTAGGCAGTATCATTCATATGCACCTGAATCGTCTGTTGGGTGTTAATAGGGAACGGGAAATGAAATGTATGGCTTTGGCAAAGCATACAGCAGCCAACTTGTTGCATCGGAAAGGGGTGCGCCATGTCACAGTCTAAAGGACAAACCAATGATCTGGTTTCCTTGTCCTACCAGAATATATTTCGTACCTTTTTATTTTGGCCTCGCATATTTAGGCTACTGTGGGACACGCACCCATCCTTTTTGGTCGCTATACTCATTACAAATTTGTTGAAGGGTGCCGTTCCTGCTGTGATCCTTTTAGCAACGAGGGAATTAATTAATAGTGTTGTGGCCGGAGCGTCCGGAGGAAGCTTTCAGCCTGCTTTTATAGCTTTTGGTGTTCTAATCGGTGTCAATTTGCTGTACGACCTAATCAATATTGGGGAAAGCTTTTTTCGTAAAATGTTTCAAAGTCGGCTATCAAACCAAGTAAATATCAGAATTATTGAAAAAGCACAAAAGATGTCTTTGCAGTCGTTCGAGGATGCAGATGTGCAAAATATGCTTCAACGTGCTCAGGGAGAAGCAGATTACAGACCATTTGAAATATTTACTCAGATCCTCGCCATTATGAGCAGTGTGGTAACCTTATTTTCGACAGGTGCTATTCTTATTGCGTGGAGATGGTGGGCATTTTTGTTCATTTTTCTTATTCCATGCTTGTCCTTTTATTCTTTTTTACGTATTGGGCAGAGAGAATTTAATGTTCACTTTCAAAGAGCAGGAAGACAACGTGAATCCTGGTATTTGTCTTTTTTGGTGACGAGAGATAATAGTTTTAAAGAAGTGAAGATCTTTCAACTGGGAGATTATCTGCGAAAAAGGTATACAACGATACTCGAAGGGTTTTATCGCGAGGATAAGGTGCTAGCCATCCGTAGATCCTGTACATCTCTTGTATTCCAGATTGTGAATCAGGGTGCATGCGCATTTATTATTTTCATGGCCATACAAGCCACTTATGTTGGTCAAATTTTAGTGGGAAACTTGGTGAGCTTAATTCAGGGGATCACGTTAACCCAGTCAACCTCGCAGAGCATTGTACAAGGCATTTTAAGCCTGTGTCAAAATAATTTGTATATTAAGCAGCTTTTTGACTTTCTGGATATGCCGGAGGAAGCCAAAATACAAAAATCAGTTCAGCACTTGCCTTTGTCTGCTATACGCAGTATTGAATTTCGGAACGTATCGTTTAGGTATCCCAACACGGAGGAGAATGCCATTTCTAATGTTAGCTTTACTCTTCATCAAGGAGAGAAGCTGGCCATCGTAGGGAGAAATGGATCAGGTAAATCAACAATTGTGAAGTTACTCACTCATCTATATTCTGATTTCGAAGGAGAAATCTTAATTAATGGACACTCTATACACGAATTGGATAAAGACAGCTTTAGAGAAAAAATAGGTGTCGTTTTTCAGGATTTTGTACATTATGAGATGTCTGTCAGAGATAATATAGGCTTTGGTCATGTGGCTTCCAGAGAGAATGATGAAGTCATGTGGACAGCTATTGGCAGGGCAGGCATTACAGATTTGATAGATGGTCTCCCCGATAAACTGAACACCCTGCTTGGAAAATGGTTTGAAGATGGACAACAACTATCAGGAGGACAGTGGCAGCGCATAGCAATAGCCAGGGCCTTTATGAGGAATGCCGATATCTATGTGTTGGATGAGCCGAGTTCTTTTTTGGACCCACATGCGGAGAAGGAGGTTTTTCAAAAATTCGATCAGCTTGTTCACGAGAGAATTGGAGTATTTATTTCACACAGATTGTCCTCCGCACGAATGGCGGATACCATTATTTTAATGGAGGAAGGCGGAATTGTGGAGGCGGGCAGTCATGACTACTTAATGGATATGGACGGAGTATACGCTGAAATGTTCAGGCTACAAGCATCTTCGTATCTTTCACAAGGAGAAAGTAACCTTGAGCAAGAATCGCTGTCACCTCTGTTGGTAAAGGCGACAGGCGAATCGTAGGAAAAGACAAATCCCCTCCTATTTTAGGAGGGGATTTTCTATCCCATCCATAAAAGTCGAACTACAGCCATACTCACAATACCGACCATCACAGTAGCCAGCAAATTTCTGCTCCACAAGGCGGTTACCAGTGTAGGAAGGACTGCTATAAGCACTTGCCCATTAAGAGTGACCGAAGTTTCGGTTCGTACGAGCAGGTTTTCCATGACTAGTGCCGTGAAGATGCAAATGGGAATGTAGGACAGCCACTGTAACACGGGCTTGGGCAGTGTCAGTTTTTGCAGCACGATGAAGGGAATGATTCTTGGAATCGCCGTGACAATCATGCCGCCGACAATGATATACAGGACATTGGGATTAATATTCATTTGTCGGTTAACACTCCAATCGTTGCGGTGATCATAGTCGATACAATGACGGCGATATGTGATGGCACCCACCAGGACAAAAGGTACATTAGAACCGCCATACATAGCACAAGCAGCAGGCGATGCTTGAGTTTAGAGGTCTGGACACTTTGGAGCTGGGAGATAAGCAGGGCAAGGAACATTGCAGGCAAGGCAAAGTCCAGACCAAACATTTCTGGCCGGGAAATCCAATTTCCGAGCACTCCTCCAGCCACACAGGAAGCGATCCAAGCGAGATATGCTGTGATATTAAGCCCGTTCATCCAGCGGTCACTGACCTGTCCGCCCTTAGCCAATTTATCCGACGCTACCCCAAAGGATTCGTCTGTCAAAAGAATACCGATGCCTATATTTCTCCACAGTGAATATTTAGAAAAATAAGGGGCCAACGACGCACTTAACAGCAGATGGCGGGCATTTACTATAAATGTCGTTAAAATAATGACAGACAGAGGACTGGCTGTAGCCAGCATGGAGCACATAATAAATTGGGAGGCGCCAGCATATACAAGCGCTGACATCAGGCCAATTTCCAGAGTGCTCACCCCTGATGAAGCGCCCACAATGCCCGCCGCGAACCCAATACATACATAACCAAGCAATGTAGGGATACAATCTTTAACCCCTTGTAAAAAGCTGAGTGTATCGTGTTTCGTTCCGCTCAACTCTGAAGCTATGGACATGTCAATCTTCCCCCAGAACACAAATTTTATAATAGTATATAACGGAATTCTAAGAGTATCAACATATTATACATTTGTATGTTATATTGAATGAACTCTATAGCAAACATGTCATCTTTTGTGTATTCTTCATATATAGACTTATGGATACCAGGAGGGATAGTCCGTGGATTCAATGCAGTATATTATTGGCTCTAATTTAGCTCAAATCAGGAAGACTAGAGGACTTAGTTTGGATAAGGTCGCTGAACTGACAGGGGTCAGCAAAGGGATGCTGGCTCAAATTGAAAAGGGGAAATCCAATCCTACAGTAACCACGCTATGGAAAATTGCGAACGGCTTGCATGTATCTTTTTCCACCTTTCTTAAAGAAGACCCGCCGCAAATCACAAAGATTCGGAGGGCGGATTTACATCCAGTTATTGATGAGGACGGTAACTATTTTGTTTATCCAGTATTCCCGTACCACTCGGAGAAGAAGTTCGAGGTATTTACGGTAAGTCTGAAGCCAGGTTTTACACATCAGGCAGAGAAGCATCTGGGAGAGGAAACAATTCTCATGATCCGTGGAGAAATGTACTTTGAAATGCAAGGGCAGCAGCTCAAACTGAGTGCAGGGGATGCGGTACAATTTCAAGTGTCTGATATCCACGCTTATCGCAATGATTCAGATGAGGATGCTGATTTTTATGTCTTGATTTATTATGCGGATTAGTGGGAAGATTAATATAGTCTACAACAGACTTCCACATAAGATTCTCCAAAAGCCTGAAATATAAAAAGAGAGCAACGAGGAAAAGAGAGGAAAGAACCCATGGAAAGCAAGTACATTCGAGAAACCTACTGCTGTAAGACGTCCCGAGTATTTCCCAATGATATCAACAATCATAACACGCTCTTCGGAGGCCGATTGATGTCGTATATCGACGATATCGCATCTATTGCTGCCTCCAAGCTGTGCCGTACGAACACCGTTACGGCCTCGACGGATTCGGTGGACTTTTTGCTGCCTATCCACCCGAGCGATTCTGTCACGCTGGAAGCGTTCGTAACTTGGACAGGTCGCAGCTCGATGGAGGTGTTCGTAAAGGTGATTCGCGAAGGATTAATGACTGCTGACCGCAAAATTGCAGCCACCGCCTTCCTGACCTTTGTGGCGTTGGACGAGAATAACCGTAAGGTGACTGTCCCACAGGTGATTCCCGAAACAGAAGAGCAAATGCACTTACACCAAACGGCTCCATCGCGTGCAGCCATACGGCGTCAGCGGAGGGAAGAAAGCAAGCAGCTGGCTAGTTTTCTGACGACAAATTTCCCGTGGGAAGTGTAGTGCACTAGACATCACCTGTCTTTTTGTTTTTGCATAAAAAGGCAGCCGTTTATCCATTAGAGATCGCTAAGATCTGCTCGGATTACGGCTCCCTTTGATAAATGTTTTGAGCTATTCCACTTTAACTATACGGAAATGCTGGTTCGTTCCGCCATTATCGCCCCATTGAATGGCTTTAGCTCCATCGGCGGTCGCACCTTCGGAAATGTCGATCAGCTTGCCAGTTGCCCGATTTTTCAGCTTGTAATAACCTCCGGTTACGGATACCAGCTGCCAATGCTGACTGGACCAGCCCCCATCATTCCACTGTTCGATAACTACGCCGTCCGCTGTCGCACCGTTTTCAACGCCAATCAGCTTCCCGCTGTTCCGGTTTACAATTTTATAATATCCATCGCCTGTATCCTTAAGCTGCCATTGCTGGCTTGGTGTACCGGAATTTGCACGCTGCTCCAAGTCTGCTCCGTCTGTCGTCGCATTGCCAATGATGCCTAGCGGCTTGTTACTCTTGCGGCTTACCAGCTGATAATAAGCATTCGGGTCGATGACCATCGGTGTAGTCACGCCCTCCACCACACCACTGGCGGTATCAATGTTAATGCTGTCGAACCAATCCATGGCTAATGAAGTCGCAGTTGGAAAACGCAGCGGCAGCCATACATATGTCGAGTCCTGCACAGGACCACTCCAAGCCCCCGCCCAGCGGTCGCCCAAATACAGGTACGAGGTAGCCTGCGTACCTTCAACAGGAATGACGTAGGCCGATTGTGAACCATAGGTTGTACTATCCCCGAAGTTCATCGTATTGCTCCAGGTTCCTTCAATACTGGATGCGGTAGCATACTTGGCCTGATTGGGGTTCCAACCAGTTGCTCCGGATGTAATCAGGAAGTAGACATCTCCTTTTTTGAACATCGCCGGAGCTTCACGATATTGTCCTGGCCAAAGTGTAGCCACCAAGGATTCAACTTGTAGAAAATCCGGTGTCAAACGATAAATGTTCAGATCCGCGTTGACACGGGTAGCGGAGATCAGGTAAGCAGTACCGTTATCGTTATATACGGTCATATCGCGCGAATCATAATCCAGCGGACGGAAGCTGCCCTGATACGTATAATCGCCGTCTACGGTATCCGAAGAGGCAACTGCTACTCGGGCCTCGTTATAATTAATCCCGTTTTCCTTGTGCATCCACAATACGTATTTACGTGTTTTTTCGTTATAAATCACTTTCGGACGTTCAATATTTGATACATTCAGTTCGGTGGCCGAACTGCTAGTCAGCACGTTTTTGCGAAACTCCCAGTTTTTTAAATCCGTGGAACGATAGGCGGATACCGCCTTGAACGTACCATTGGGATTACGATTTTCACCAAACCAATAATAATAACCATCTACTTTAATCATCCCGCCCCCATGGGCATGAACCACGTTTCCATTTGTATCTTTGAACTGAATGCCGTTCACAACATTGGTTGAAGCGGCTGAAGCAATCTTAGGTGAGAACATCTGAAAAATACTTAACGAAAGCAAAATAGTAAGCATAATACACAGCAAGCGGGCAAAATCATATTTCATTGTTTCGTCCTCCTCTGTATGTGTTATTTTAAAGCGCTTTCATTAGTAGGTCCTATGAAGTAGCTTTGATAGAGCTGCCTATCCCAATTGTATCCATATTGAATTGAAAGTGCTAGAGTAGTATATTGACCATATATATGGAAAGCATCATCCAAATTTGACAGACTTCCATCGAATGGGGAGTATTACAAACATACTGAAATTCATTAGGATATACGGGAGGCGACGATGGAAATATACGCGATTGATACGACCAAGCCGCAGGCTGAGGAACATTATGAATTACTGGTACATCAGGTCCCACTGGAAAAACAGCACAAGTTGGATCGTTTTTTACATCGTGAAGATGCTTTGAGGGGATTATACGCTGATGTGTTGTTAAGGTGGTTGGCTTGTCGCCAATTAAAAATACCAAATGTCAGCCTTCGGTTTACATACAATGCTTTTGGCAAGCCCTCCTTGTTGAATGCACCGGCATTTCATTTTAATGTTTCCCATTCGGGAAAATGGGTAGTATGCGCCGTTGACGATCATCCGCTTGGTATCGACATTGAACAGCTCCGTCCTATTGATTTTGAGGTAGGCAGGGTATGCTTTTCAGACACAGAGTATGATGCATTAATGCGTCAGGAACCAGAGAGTCGCTTATCTTATTTTTATGATCTTTGGACGCTTAAGGAAAGTTTTGTAAAGGCCGAAGGACAGGGACTAACGCTGCCGCTAAAGTCTTTTTCATTCGAGCTGGAAGCCCAGTCGTCTATAGGTTTCACGACAGAGGGCTTTACTACGGAGTATTGCCATTTTAAGCAGTATGAGCTGGACCCGGATTATAAAATGGCTGTCTGTGCAGCTCATGATGATTTTGCACAGGAGGTACAGCAGGTAGATATAAATACACTACGTTTGGAAGTGGCAGCCTTGTCTTAATATGCAGCCAGATCAAGCATATCATTAGAAAAAAGGAGATGAGTGACGTTGACATTCGTTTTGTTTAGGCATGGCAGGTTATATGGGGATTGGGCTTCCAAAGGAGACTCCATAGTTGTAGAGGATGGCCGCATACAGGCCATTGGATATGCCCGGGAGCTTGAATTGCAGTTGTCCGGTAAAGAGTATGAAACCGTGGATTGGGAAGGTGCCCATGTACTGCCGGGCTTAACCGATGCACATATGCATTTGTCTATGCATGGTATGAAGCTGGCTATGCTGGACCTGACCTCAGCTACTTCCAAGGACGAAATGCTGGCTATGCTGCGCAAGCGAGTCGCTGTAACACCGCCAGGAGAGTGGATTTTAGGACTCAATTGGAACGAAAATGCGTTTAAACCTGTTGAAATTCCGAATATAGCGGAGCTAGATGCCATTACAGATCAGCACCCGGTCTATCTGACCCGTACTTGCTTTCATACGTTTTTGGCCAATTCAGAGGCATTTCGGCGTGCAGGTATTCACGAGAACACCCCTGATCCGGCTTCGGGTGCCTATGGACGAGATGCAGATGGTCGGTTAAATGGATTAATTTATGAGGAAGCATCCTTTGCCTTTACAAGCGTACAGCCAGAGCCGGATTATACGGTGAAGAAGGATACGATCCGGCGAGCTTGTCTGGACGCGCTACGGCTTGGTCTAACTGCTGCGCACACGGAGGATTTACGTTTTTTGGGCAGCGTGGAGACAATGCAGCGAATTTACAGGGAGCTAAGAGAAGAAGGCCTTGCATTTCGCACACACCAGCTCATCTATCATCCGTTTTTGGACGAAGTGAAAGTGCAAAGGCTGCGTGCAGGAACTGGCAATGAGTGGTTCAAAATCGGTGCGATTAAAATATTCGCTGACGGCGCTATTGGCGGGAGAACAGCTTTATTATCCGAACCTTATAGTGATGCTCCACGTACGTCTGGAATGGCGATTCAACCGCAGCCAGAGCTGAATCAAATGGTGGCAGCAACCAGAGCCGCAGGCTTTCCAGTCGCGGTACATGCCATCGGAGATGGGGCGGCGGACATGATTTTGACAGCAATGGAGGCCCATGGACTAACGGAAGAAAGCGGGTTGCCGGATCGTCTGATTCATGGGCAGGTGCTAAGGGCTGATTTGGTCAAAAGAATGGCGAAGCTGCCGCTAATTGCGGACATTCAGCCTCGTTTTGTCGCAAGTGACTTTCCTTGGGTACTGGATCGGGTTGGGAAGGAACGGACCGAATATTTATATGCCTGGAAAAAGCTGCTGCAAGCAGGTATTCCGTGCGCTGGAGGCAGTGATGCGCCGATCGAGCCGCTAAACCCATTTTTGGGTATACATGCGGCAGTGACTCGCGCCAAGCCGGAAGAAATGCATGAGGGCTATCTTCCCGCTGAAAAGCTGGATGTTCACGAAGCTATTCATCTGTTCACTATGGGGAGCGCAGTAGCAGCAGGCGAAGCTGATGAAAGAGGGACAATCGCTGAAGGCAAAGCCGCTGACTTTACCGTTATTGATCGCGATGTGTCGCAAGGTCCCCAAGCTCTACTGGATGTTAAGGTACGAATGACCGTTGTGAACGGGCAAGTTGCATATCGGTCGTAGGCTGGCATTACGTATGTACGGCAAAAGCCTTCAACTTCACTTTTCACGTGAGGTTGAAGGCTTTTGATCTTACAAGCCACGCTGTATAAAGCGGTCCGCATTTTTCACACTGGACCACAGATCAGAGCTTGCGCCGCCTGTATACCAGTAGGCGAAACCAGCAAATCCCTCATCCTGACCCAAACGGTACTTGCGTGTAAAGGATCGCCCTTCTTCCAGCCATAGCTTATGGAGCTGGGTATCTTTGTATGATACGGTATACTGTTGAATATCCTCGTGCCAGATCGGCTGGGAAGAGCTACGGGATACCAACTGATTTTGCTGATCCAATGAAATATCAGAGGAAGCGACTGACTGTCCGCTAGCGTTAAGTGTCCAATTCCGTGTAAATAACGGCAACGCCAAAATCGCCTTCGCCGGATCGGTCGTTTGTACAAAGCGCCGCACGCTTTCACGCAGCCATGGCAGTGAGGACACAGAGCCGGGTATGGAGCTCCCTCCCCAATGCTCGTCATATCCCATCAGGATGAGATAGTCTGCCGCAACGCCAAGCTGTTCATAATCAAAAGCGGCAGTCCAGTCTGTTCCATAATCAGGAGATACACACAGTGCTAACACCGCATTTTGACTTTTCAAGGCAGTCTTTAATTGCTGGATGAACAATGTAAGATAGGCACGGTCTTGACCGTCTACATTTTCAAAATCAATGACAAGCCCGTCCAAACCATATACAGATACAGCATTGGCAAGTTGAGTTATGGTTTTAGCCCGTAGTACCTCACTGGACAGAATTTGGTGCGTCAGCGCCAAGTTGGAGCGGTTGCCTACCATAGCCCAGATCTTTTTTTGATGTTGTTTGGACCAGGTAAGTAACGAAGAACTGGTGTAATCGCTGATAATGCCTGTTTCGTTTAGAAAAAACCAGCGTGGTGACAGGGTGTTGATGTTGGATTGGAGCACCGTATTTTCAAACTGCTGAACGGTTTGGTCATATTGCCAGCCCAATCGAATCGAAGAAGCAGTGGAAGCAGCTTGGCGAGCATGCTGTGTTGAATACGTCAGCAGACGTTCCAATAATGCCGCTGTTTCTTCACGAGTAAGCGAAGATGCCGGACGAAAATAATTGTTTTCGCCTTTCATAAAGCCATAACGACTCACGGTGATTACCCCTTCAAGAGCCCAATCTGCAATTTTGTTACGATCTGTGAAAGAGGAAGTAGCGTCACCTGATCCGCCCGAAGAGCGGATGAGACGGGCAATCATTAAGGCTGCTTCTTGCCGCGTTATAGGACTATTAGGGTGAAATGTAGCGGAAGATCCTCCCTGTACGATATCAAGCTGCGAAGCCGCTTCAATCCAACCGTAGTACCACGCCTGTTTGGGAACATCCCGATAGGAGGAAACAACTGCTTGTACAGGTTCTAGACCGAGTGTACGGTCCAACGCGGTAACCCATTCGGCTCTGGTAACGGCCTTTTTAGGAGAGAAATAACCAGGCTGTGTTCCTGTTAAAATTCCTTTAGCATACAGGGAGATAATAGACTGATAGGCATAGCTGTGTGAAATATCTTGAAATGCTATGCCGGATGCTGCTGCCGGAGCGGCTAAGTATGAAATGAATGTGGTGAATAATGTAATGATGGCTGTAGCTGCTGATAAAATAAGTTTGGTTACCCAACGCGATCGTTTGGAACTCATACCCAATAACCTTCTTTTTTGATAGATTGGAAGTGTATATATCGTTACTCGACGAATAATACTATCAAAAAGAGGAAAGTTATTCATTGCTAAATTGCTGGAAAAAACCAAAAAAACCGCTACCCAATGGGTAGCAGGTTTAAAGATTGGTTAAACTATGCTTTTTTGGCATACATAATACCGATCGTTTGTGGACCACAATGACTGGATATGACGCAGCCTGCTGTTGTTAGCAATACCTCTTGTGCGTTCGTTTCCTCTTGCAGGCGTGCTTGCAGCATTAGCGCATCTTCTTCAGCCAAAGCATGTACGACAATGATCATATCGTTATCCATTACATCCCGATGCTTCAGGGCATTTTGCAGCATTTGATCCAGTGCTTTTTCACGTTTGCCGCGGACTTTATAGGCAGGCGTCATTTTTCCGTCAATTACTTTGATCACGGGACGAATTTTGAGCAGGCTGCCGATTAGATTTTGCATACCTGAGCATCTTCCGCCTTTATACAAGTATTCGAGTGTATCAATGACAAATTCTGTGTCGATTAGCGGTCTGGTTGCCGTCAACATGTCTACAATCTGCTCTATCGTGCTGCCGTTTGCTGCCGCGCGAGCAGCTTTCATCACAAGCAGGCCAAAGCCGCACGACAAATTCAGGGAATCAAAAACCGTAACGCGACCTTCAGGGAATTCGGAGGCAGCAAGCAGCGCATTCTGGTATGTGGATGATAGCTCGGAAGACAGACTGATATATAAAATGTCATCCCCTTGTTCTATGTAGGGCGTAAAGGCTTGAATGAAATCTGCCGGAGAAGGTGCAGCGGTACGAGGTAAGCGTCCCTCGCGGCTGACACGCTCAAATAACTGTTCTGGGTGGATATTCACCCCATCTTGCAATGCATCATCACCAAATACTGTATAGAGTGGCACAATGCTAATCTCGTACTGTTGGCGCCAGTGGGCAGGGACATCACTGGTACTGTCTGCAAAAATTTTAATTTTGTTCATACCTTAAATCCTCTCTGTGAGATGCAGAAAAATCATAAAGATTGCACGGAGGAAGGATAAATATCCGCTGTGCTATTCGGAATGGAAAGACCGATGGCAAGTAGTGCAATAAAGCCTACAATAATGAGTGCATTAATGATTAATCCTGTAATAGCAAAGGTTTTCTTACGGTTTTTTAACGCAATGCCGATGATCCCGACCACAAGTCCACTACAATTCAGCAGCAGGCTGCCTAAAAAAATAAAGGGAATCATAACCGTTCCAGTTTGCTGCAAAGCGACTTCCGGGTTCATTGTTTGGTATTGGCTGAAATGAGCCATCAGATTAATGACCATAATAGCCAAAATAATATATCCGATCAGACTGACGAGCGACATAATAAAAGAGGCGATTCCGGGACCGGAATGTTTGAGCTTGACCGGAGGCTGGAAAACAGGAGCTTCTGAAAAAACAGGGTGCTCCTCAGACGCAGCAGGCTTTTGCCAATTAGGATCTTGGTTACTCATTTTTTCAACTCCTTGAACATAGTTCGAACAGGTACTAATTTTCCACAAAATAAGCAAAAAAGCAAGCCATCTTACACATTACCCTTCAATAGACAGGGGTTAATCATCAAATTTGGTATGCGGTTTGTTCCCACACACTGGCTGGTAAACTTCATGCTATTCCGATAAAATAAGAAGAACATTCGGGTAAAAGGATCAGTGAAAAGGAGTATAAAAATATGCAACGAAGATGGATAATGGTAGGATCTATAATGATGATGTTGGCAGTAGCCATTGGAGCGTTCGGAGCGCATATTGTAAAAGCACGGATCGACGCGGATGCATTGGCCATCTATGAAACCGGTGTGAAATATCACATGATTCACGCTGTCGGTTTGCTGATCGTTGCGTTGGCTGCCGGACAGTGGGGGCCTTCGACCCGTTTAAGATGGGCAGCGCGTCTGTTGTTCACGGGTATCATTTTGTTTTCTGGCAGCTTGTACGTGCTAAGTTTAACCGGAATCCGTGTGCTGGGGGCAATTACACCATTGGGAGGCGTATGTTTTATTGCAGGATGGATACTTTTGGCATGGGCTGCTGCTGCTCTAAAGAAAGAGGACTAGAAAGCCTATTGGATCATACCAAAAAGAGAACCGAGGAAAAACATTGCGTCTTTCCTGTCGATTCTCTTTTTTCATACTTAATTGTTTTTAAGTGAGATGTTACACTTATGATGTGATTTCATCGATCTCGTTCATTTTAAAGGAATACACTTGCTTCTCATCGACATGATATACACTCAGCAGGCTATTATCATGATCCAAGTTGAGTATGCGGCAAGGAATGCTGCGCTGTCCGCCATAGCGGTTCACGATTAGCCGTACAAGTGTATTGTCTTGTATATAGCGTTTGATCCATTCATACGTACTATGGTCTTGTTGTGTTGCAGGCTTTGGCTGTACGTGGGATTGTTTGATCTCTTGAATAACGGGCGTCTTGTTTGTAACTGCGGCTGACTTCTTTTTGGAGAATCTTTCCGCAAGCGTAGCGGCTGCATCAGATGGGCTATTAACGGCCGACTGTTTTTTTAGATACAATGCAGCTTCAATTAAATTGCCAAGTTCGATACCAGACTGAATGCGGCTATCCGCAATTTGTTCGTTTTGGCTTAAGAGATTAAGCAGGAACTGAAGGGCCTCTACATTCGAACGACCTTTAACTAATACATCAACATTAAATAAATAACTGGTTTCGTCTTGATTTGATTCCTTTTTCATACATCCTCCAGCCCAAGCCCTGGGTAATTAGTCTTTTGTAGTATCTATCAATATATCATTAAAATGTAATCTGTCATAGGGCCTAGGGCCCTGTTGTTGGATATTAACAAAAAAAGCCCTATATAAAGACCTATGCGTTAAATTTTCTCTGAATACACAGAAAATATACCTTCTAGCAGGTGCATATAAATAAGAGATTTATATGAGAAGATTAACAGAGCCAAAGTAGGCATATACCGAGAATAAGTGAGATGGGGGATTAGAGCGTGTCTTCAAACCTAATTTAACCATAGCAAAATAGAAGCCAGCGTTAAGAAGGCTCCAAACGTGCAGGATAACTTATCATATCGTGTAGCCAGCCTGCGATAGTGCTTCAATTTGTTAAACAAGCA
>NZ_JCAJRU010000033.1:0-27674 GCF_059447605.1 Paenibacillus sp. N119s
GGGTTAAACCAGTCGATGTCTAGACGAGGAAACTGTTGGGATAACGCCCCCCAAGAATCCTTCTTTGGTCATTTTAAGGATGAGGCCTCCATCAAACCCTGTGCGACTATGGAAGAGCTAAGACGTGAAATTAATGACTATATGACTTATTACAACCATTACAGATACCAATGGAATTTAAAAAAGATGACCCCTGTTCAATACAGAGATCATCTTTTTCAGGCAGCCTAGCCCTTTTTAAAATGTCCTTTACAGAGGGTACAGTTTACTGTGGGGTGTGCTTTTTATATGTATTGTAATGGACATCTTCAGCTACAAATAGCTGAGGGTGTCCATTCTTTTGGGAGAAGTAATTACCGAAAAAAAGAATGGCTGCCATTGAGAACAACAACATTAGGGTAATCTATAACTTAAAGAAGGAATGACACATGTGCGGTAGATTTACACTCACGGCTTCTCTGCCTGATGTACTGAATACTTTTTCGGTAGACGAAGCTAATTACGAATACTCTCCAAGATACAACATAGCCCCATCCCAGAACATAGCAGTGGTTGCCGATCATGACGGTAGGAGGGTTCTTGAAGGTTATCGATGGGGATTAGTGCCGCGATGGGCGAAAGATATCAAGATTGGGTTTAAGATGATCAATGCCCGCGCAGAGACCCTTGATACTAAGCCGGCTTTCCGGAATCTACTTGCCAGGAACAGAGTCATCATACCTGCAGACGGATTTTTTGAATGGGAGAATCAAGGGAAGGAGAAGCAGCCATTTCGCTTTCAGCTTGAATCCACACAGATATTTGGTTTTGCTGGGCTCTATGATGAATGGAACGATCCGGAAGGAAATAAGCTGCGCAGCTGCACCATTATTACCACACGGCCAAATGAGTTGGTCCAACCGATTCACGATCGCATGCCCGTAATATTAGATGAGGATGCGGTAAACATCTGGCTCGATCGAAACGTCTCATCTGTTGATAAGGTCATGAACATGCTGCAGCCGTATTCAGGGAAGAGCATGATTGTTTATCCTGTATCTCGTGCTGTAGGAAATGTAAAAAACACAGAATCCAGTTTGATCGAAGAAGTCCCTCTGAACTCCAAGTAAAAACGCGAGTTCAGAGGGACTTTACTATGTAAGTGACTCAATCAGTTTTATCATCGCTTCTGGATCAGCCGGCATAATTCAATTAAGTGTTCATGATCGGTTTTTCCGAAACTTCTCTGCGATATTCACTATGTACTTTTGGTCTGGGAAGAGATGAATTTCAGTGTTCGTCGTCTTCTCTATACATAACATGACATTCAGCTGTTTCTGACGTGGTGTCGGCGCGTTTGTCCTATCGAATGTCAGAAAAAAATAAAGATCTAGACTGAAAAATAAAGTTGTAGACTGAGAAAACAAAGTATTAGACTAACGATGCTTCATTAAGCTAACGGACAGTTATGCTCAGTGATGCGAGCTGATACTTTCGATTAATATAAGCAGAAGGATCCGCCGCGGCGGATCCATTTAACTCATGCTGCAAGAGTAACCCTGTTCTGTGAGAGTAAGAGGAATCCCCGGTCTACTCGACCTCTTTTACTCCATAAACGAGCGCTCGTTTGAGATATCATATTTTTGAATGTCCATTCTCATCCTGTTTCCCTACTTCATTAAAAACGGCGCTGATTCATGTCTTTCAACATGAGCGGTCAGCGATTCTTGATCTTCCCACCGCTGAACAGTCAGCATGCGTCCGGCGCGTGCATCCTCCAAAGTAAAGGCATAAAAGCGGCATCCAGTTTCAGTTCGCGTGCTGGAAACGACGTCCTGAACGTCTGCAGTGAACTCATTTACGTCAGACGGATTTAGATGTACGTAACCCATGAGTAGAATCATTGATGTTCATCCTTTTTTCTTGAATTATGCATGCAATATTTCTTCAAAGCTAATCGCGATTTACAAGGAGTGCGAAAATCATTCGAGCTATCGTCCTTACTCCACCGTGAGTACGATCTTGCCTTGAATGTGCCCACCGGCGGCTCGTTCATGCGCCTTGCGAGCATCGGCAAGTGGAAACATGCTGTCGATAGCGATGCGAACCGTCCCGGCATCGAGCAAGCGCCCTAATTCCGCCAGCTGTGGGCCGTTTGAGCGCACTTGGGTCATTGATACCGTGACGCCCAGCTTTGTAGCCTCCTCGGCATCGGAGAAGCCTAAGAACACTGGGAACAAAGCGCCGCCACGCTTGAGCGTACGCAAGAAACGACCAGTGGTGGGACCGCCGAGGGTATCGAGGACGAGATCAACGTCATGAGTGATGTCCTCGGGAGGGCTCTTGGTGTAGTCGATGAATTCGTCGGCACCGAGCTCGCGCAGGAACGACTCATGCTTGCCCGATGCTACCGCGATGACGTGCGCCCCCTTCCATTTAGCCAGTTGCACCGCTAAGTGCCCCACGCCGCCCGCGGCACCATTGACGAGTACTGTCTTGCCACTCAGCGGCACCGGGCGATGCGACTCCGGTTGAAGCGGATTCGCTTCACTGTGCCCCAGCTCGATCAGAAACTGCCACGCGGTGAGGCCTGCCATCGGCGCCCCTGCGGCGTGCATATGATCGATGCCTGCCGGCTTGAGTGCAAGGTCCGACGCTGGCGCGGCGACGTACTCTGCATAAGCAGCGCTCTCCCCAAAGCTAGGAAAGCGAACCATGCCGAAAACTTCATCGCCGACGGAGAAGCCCTGCACATCCGTGGCTACCGCCTCGACGATGCCCGACACGTCCGACCCCAGAATGATGGGAAAGGGCACCGGCGGCCGCCACTCAGGAGGAAGATCCTTATACCCCTCGCGCAGGTACCAGTCGGGGGGATTGATGCCAACCGCGTGAACGCGGACAAGCACCTCACCTGGCTTCAGTTCGGGAATTGGCGCCTCCTCGTAACGTAGTACCTCAGGACCGCCGAATTCATGCAGACGAATTGCTTTCATTGTATTTATAGACATCTTACTTTCTCCTTTCATGCAGATGAGTTATACTTACCAGAGCGTTGCTCCGTTTAATCGGATCACTGTTCCGCTTGTGATTATACGGAGCAACGCTCCGTTTGTCAAGGAGGTCTCTTATGAGAGCTGATGCTATGAAAAACTATGAGCACATACTCGCAGTCGCGAACGTCGTTATAACCGAGCATGGCGTCGATGCATCACTGCGCGAGATCGCTCGCAGAGCTGGTGTCGGACTAGGCACGCTTTATCGTCATTTCCCGACGAGAGAGGCGCTGCTCGAAGCTTTGCTCCGCGCAAGCTTCGACGAGTTTACGACAAAGGCACGTATGCTCGAAACTGCAAGTTCACCCGAAGATGCGCTCGTGTCATGGTTACGCGAAATCGTTGAATTCACGAGCAACTATCAAGGAGTTGTGGACGTGATGATGGCAGCCAAAGAGGACCCGGAGTCCGCGCTCCACGCTTCATGCATGACGATGCGCACAGCAGGCACGCAGCTTCTCGCTCGTGCCCAGGCAGAAGGTTTGGCGCGTACCGACATGGATGGTGATGATCTGTTCTCGTTAGCTGCTGCGCTTGCGTGGCTCAGCAACCAACCGTCGTCCGCGCCAAGGGCTGACTATCTCTTCAATATTATTGCGAGCGCGATCCTGACGAATCGAGTGAGCAGCGATTTCGGGGTTTAAATTAATTCGTACTGCTCTAATAGGGGACTGTGGCACAACTCAAAATATTGAACTAACGGGAAACGTTAGTTGAATAACAACAGCGGCAGTCTAAGACTTTATTTTTCAAGTCTTTGGTCTGCCGCTGCTTCTTTTAATGGATCTGTCTAAAACTTATTTTCTAATAGCTGACGATTCTTCTCTTTAAAACCTGCGGTAATTCAACGACACCAGTCTAACACTTTATTTTCACCAAACATCGAAGCGGTACGCGAGCTGGGTTCAGAACGTCGTGAGACAGTTCGGTCCCTATCTGTCGTGGGCGTAGGAAATTTGAGGGGAGCTGTCCTTAGTACGAGAGGACCGGGATGGACGTACCGCTGGTGTACCAGTTGTTCCGCCAGGAGCACCGCTGGGTAGCTATGTACGGAAGGGATAAGCTTGAAGGTATGTAGAAGTACATACGACAAGCGTAAGGCTATTCATGCACACAATCTGTGATGAACCGAATAACCCTACGGAAGAATTTACGATGTAAATTCATGTTTGGTGGCGATAGCGGAGGGGTTCCACACGTACCCATCCCAAACACGACCGTTAAGCCCTCCAGCGCCGATGGTACTTGGACCGCAGGGTCCTGGGAGAGTAGGACGTTGCCAAGCACAAAAAAAGAGCACAGCCTTAATGGCTGTGTTCAGAGTGTCGAGAAAGTCCAACGGACTTTCCGGCACTTTATTTTTTGTTTGGGGAGAATCAACTTTTAAAACAAAAATCGATTTAAAACGATCTGAGGACCCATTTTTATTTGATCAAAATGACCATTTTAAGCCTCATTAAAAAAACAGGGGGTTTCTCGACAACCTGAGCACAGCCTTAATGGCTGTGTTCTTTTTGTATATCCGATTCATTTATCATTCATATGAAAGGCTCATGGCATGCCCTTAGTTAAAAGCACTACAATATTCTGGTTGTTCCTTGTATAGTGCTACTGCTGGAGGACACTTAAGGCTTGAAGTTTACGGTAATTTCCTTTTGCCACTTTGTATCTCCGACTTGTACGGCAAGATTAGAAGATCCAAATTCGGTTTTGTTTTAGAAAAAATCATGTTAAACTTTTCTCATAAAATAAACAGACTTTCAGAGGTGAGTTGTAGTGCTGGAACGATCTATGGAGAATACAAGGGATTTAAACAACGAAAAGGGAGTGATTTAAAGAAGAAAAGGAGACGATGAAGATGAGCACTTATCAAACGGTTATTAGTGATGGATTTGAGCTGAAATATACTATAAGAGGTAACGGAAAGCCGATATTGGTGATCGGCAGTAGTGTATATTATCCTCGCTTATTTTCAGACCATTTATATAAAAAGTTTCAGTTTATTTTCTTAGATCATAGAGGGTTTGCAAAACCGACTCGTGCTTTAAAACCAGAAGACTATACTTTGGATAAAGTCATTAATGATATAGAAACAGCAAGACGTTGCCTTCATTTAGATACATTTATTATATTAGGGCATTCCGGGCATGCTTTTATGGCTTTGGAATATGCTAAACAATTCCCAGGCTATGTTGAAAAAGTGGTGCTATTAAATTCAGCACCTACGAACAGCCAAGAAAGACAGCGGCAAAGCTTTTCATTCTTTTATGAAACGGCCAGTCCAGAAAGAAAGGACCGTTTTGAAAAGGAAATTGCTTTATTAGAGAATGATATCAAAAGAGAGCCCGACAGAAGATTTATTCACATGTGTATACGTATGGGAGCACAAAGCTTTTATGATTATACCTATGATGCAGCTTATATGTGGAATGATGTGCACACAAACATGCCTATCATTGATTATTTATGGGGAGAAGCCTTCGGAAAGATGGATTTGATACAGTCCTTGGCGGATGTCGATAAGCCCGTGTTTATTGGTCTTGGAAGATCTGATTACTTAGTCGCACCTGTTTCATTATGGGATCGGGTCGATGATAGCTATACGAACGTAAAAAAGGTGGTTTTTGAACATAGTGGGCATAATCCGATGTTTGAAGAACCTCATTATTTTGATCAAACATTAACCAAATGGATTAATGAAAATCACTAGGATTTTAAAACGGTCGATTCCTATTATTAAGGAGTCGACTTTTTTGATATTTGGAGCACAATAGCAAGGATCAGCAAGTTTGATTCAATTATGGCGTGTTTCATGACTTGACGGATCAATGAGGTCCTGTATAATTACCGGGAGATCATACTGCATTGATGGTTTATTTTCCGTTTTTATATCCTATCTGAAATAAATCTATGACTCATGGAACTTACCATATAGAAAAGTTATGACATGGAGGTTGGAGGTAGTCATGAAATACGAAATTATTTTGTTTGATGTTGATGATACGTTGTTTGATTTTAAAATGGCAGAGAGTCATGCGCTACATAATACGTTTGTCCAGTTTGGATTGCCGCAAGGGGCCACTGAGTATAAATCTAGCTATGATGAGATCAACGGTGCGTTGTGGCGTGAGGCAGAGGAAGGACTTATTACCTCGGCACAGCTACGGGTGGAAAGATTTAAACGATTGTTTGCTGTCCATAAGTTAGACTTCAATCCAGAAGCCTTTAGTAATGCTTATTTACGTTATTTGGGTGAAGGAGCTTTTTTGATGGACGGAGCGGTTGAATTATGTGATGTGCTATCTGAGTACCGTTTGGGGATTATTACGAATGGAATAAAAGAGGTTCAAACCTCCAGAATTCAGCTTTCCCCGCTGCGTCATGTGTTTGAGCAGGTAATTATTTCAGAAGAAGTGGGTTACCAAAAGCCGCAGGCCGAAATTTTTGATTACGCATTTACCAAGCTGGCTATTTCAGATAAAAGTAAGGTACTTATGATCGGCGATTCTTTAACCTCGGATATTCAAGGAGGGAATAAGTACGGAATTGATACCTGCTGGTTCAACCCTTCTAGAAAAACAAATACGTCTGGCATTCAACCCACTTATGAAATAAAAAGTTTGATGGAACTACTGAGTAGTGTACTTTCAATGCGTCCTGTGCTGAATCACACATCTCTAGAATACTAGTTAATAAGAAATTGTAATCAGACTCTAGCAAGTTAAATTGTAGGCTATGATATAGAAAAAGATAATCAAGGGCTGTTATGAACTTAGATGTCTGAATAAAGAGAAACGGATTCGTTCTGCAACGAATCCGTTTCTCTTTTAATTTCCGATTACGATATGGGGAGACCACAATTTCGTAAGGCAGATTTGATTAGCAGGGGATCGCTTTAAGGCGGAACGTAGAGCTGGCAAAATCCCCAGCAAGATCCGAGACAACAAGCCCAATTTTCATTAAGCGGTCACCTCCAAAAATTTCACCGTCAAACGCCAAACGGAAGGGAGAAACGCCATCTTCGGCCAAGGTACTGTCCATAGGGCTGGAAGCATTGCTAGTAGCCCCAGTTTCGATGGTATACTTTTTAGCTGGGTCAAGTCCTTTGAGAGTAAGTCGCCGAATAGGTCCATTCGGTTCAGCCAACACACGGAAGTAAGCGACAAAAGCTTCAGACTGGTCTTCGCTGACAAACATCCAGGCTGTATCGCCTTTGCCTTCAAACGGACTAAGAAGTCGATACATATCTCCCTGCTGTACAAGGGAGCGGATTTCTTTATACTGGGCAATTTGTTTGGCAGCGAGCTCTTTTTCTTCATTCGTAAATGCAGTAAGGTCAAGCTCGTAACCAAAATTTCCGCTCATTGCCACGTCGCCACGTATGGCGAGAGAGGTGATTCGACCCACTTGGTGGTTCGGCACATTCGATACGTGTGCTCCCATGGTACTGGCCGGATATACAATACTAGTGCCGTACTGTATCGCCAATCTTTCAATAGCATCGGTATCATCACTGGTCCATGTCTGCGGCATATAGTAGAGCATCCCCGGATCGAATCGTCCGCCTCCGCCGGAACAGCTTTCAAACAAGATATCCGGGAACCGTGAGGTCAGGCGTTCCAGCAGATCATAAAGTCCGAGTATATAACGGTGCGCAGTTTCCTTTTGACGTTCGCTAGTAGCGGTAGCTGAAGCAATCTCTGTCATATTACGATTCATGTCCCACTTGACATAAGTAATTGGAGCGATCGAGAATACAGAGCTAAGTGTCTCGTACAAGTAATCGCATACTTCCTTGCGAGAGAGATCGAGCACCAATTGGGATCGACCTTCCGTACGCCGACGTCCTTCCGCATGCAGGCACCAGTCGGGATTGCTGCGATACAGTTCACTATCTGGTGATATCATTTCTGGCTCAACCCACAAGCCAAACTGTAATCCTTGTTCATTAACCCGCTTGGCTAGGTCGGTAAGACCGCCGGGTAGCTTGCGACGGTCCTCAAACCAATCCCCAAGCGAGCTGTTGTCGCTATCGCGCTTGCCAAACCAACCGTCATCAAGAACAAACAGCTCAATGCCAAGAGGTCCCGCTTCTTTGGCGATTGCTTCGATTTTATCGGCGTCGAAGTCAAAATATGTGGCTTCCCAATTGTTCACGAGAATCGGACGTTCTTTGTCACGGTAAGCCCCACGGCACAGACGTGTGCGGTAGAGTCTGTGATAGGTGCGTGACATGCCCCCAAGACCTTCTTCAGAAAAGACGAGTACAGCTTCAGGGGTCTGGAATGACTGACCTGGTTCAAGCTGCCAAGAGAAGTCAAAAGGATTGATTCCGATACTTACGCGGGTCTGATCAAACTGCTCTACTTCTGCCTGTGCGACGAAGTTGCTGCTGTAAATTAGACTGAATCCGTACACATCCCCACGATCTTCAGTTGCATCAGGACGAAGCAGTGCCAGAAAAGGATTCATTTGGTGACTGCTGGAGCCTCGTCGGCTCTCCAAGCGAATGGCGCCAGGCCCGAGATCGCGGCGTTGGATATGTCTTTCCCGAACCCAGGCACCAGATAGATAGAGAGCTTGGTAATTGGAATCGGCGAAATCGACGGAGGCGCTCATCGCGTGCTCAATATTCATGACAGCGCTTCCCTTATGTTCAAAAAGAGTAGACCTAGCAATAGCGCTGTGGTTCGCAAATACAGTATAAAGCAGTGTAGTCTTAAGGCCAGAGTGTTGGTCCTCAAGGAACAACAAGAGAGTTGTTGCTTCATCATCCGATTCGGTATAGACGGAAGGAAGTCCTTCGAGCTTGGGCTTACCTGGTTCAATACGGTAACCACTATATTTTAGCTCCGTAGTTCGAGTTCCATCGGCAAGCGCAACCTGATAAGCCGGTTGACGGAAGTCGCTTGTTCCATACTGTGGATATTCTTGTGGAAGCGTATCCAGAGAAAGCGTACGTCTGGAAGAATCGGGAGTGGGGGAGAAGGAGCAGCGCTCTCTGAGCTCCAATATACTTGCAAGACTTTCGTCATGATGAAGTTGAGCTCCCCAATAGACATGTGCAGGATATCCTTCTACAAGTTGGATAATATAGCTGCAATCCTTGGACTGCAGGTGAAACAAACCAAGCGCCTCGTTAACATGAATGTTCATGATATTCACTCCTTAGGGGTTATCATCTCGATTGTTTTACGTAAGGATACTTATCAATGACAAATGACTCTCAAGTATTGGTTTTACTGTTTAAGCATGAGCTTTCCCGTATGACAAGCTTAGTCCCGATCACGCTGTACGCAGGTGGTTCGCGTCCCTCAAACCGTTCAGATAGCAGCTGTACGGCAGCTTTTCCCATCTGTTCAGGATAGGCACGCACAGTAGTTAGCGGAGGCTGCACGAAGGCCGCCATCTCAATGTCGTCGAAGCCGACAATAGCCATATCTTCCGGTACTTTGACTCCCTGTCCATGAAGGGCGCGGAGGGCGCCGATGGCGAGCGGGTCGCTTGCGGCGAAGCAGGCTGTCGGTCGTTCCTGCTCGGCTAGGAGCTCGTTCATCATGAGATAGCCATCCGCGGTACTCCAGGCACCTATGCGGACGAACTGAGGATTGTACAGTCCTCGTTCCCGCATGAACCGCTCAAAATAATGCGCCCTTCGTTCTCCATCGCTCTTGCCGCCGATAAATCCGATTTGTCGGTGGCCAAGCTCAAGCAGATGTTCGAGCGCCTGATCGACCGCTTGCCGGAAATGGAGTCGCACGGAATCGTATTCCAGCTGCTCATGGTACTGATCAACAAGGACTATGGTGTTCTTATCTGGATATAGCTTGGACACCTCCTCAGGATCAACGCCTCCCACGACAATCAGCCCGTCCGCCTTCTGTAAGGTGCCGAGAGAGGAGCGGCCTCGCAACGTCTGCCCCAATGTCAGACCAAGCTCTTCACAGCGTAATTCAATTCCACGGCGGATGGAGGCGTAATACGGATCATCCCTTTCCTCCTCAATGGAGCACCACAGCAGGAGTGAAACCGTTTTCCCAGAACGCTCTGTGTTCCTCTTTAACTGTCTCAGCCGGAAGGGCTTATACCCAAGCTGCTCAGCAATTAAAAAAATTCTGTTTTTGGTGTCTGGGCTCACGGACAGTGACAGATCGTTATTTAAAACCCTTGAAACGGTTGCGGCAGACACACCCGCTTCGCGGGCAATGTCTTTAATGGTTGCCAAAGAGCTCACACCTTTTTAGTTAATAATTTTACTAAAAATCGACTTTATCCTAACATATCCTTTTGGCACTTTCAAGATGGGCTGTTGAATTTTTTTAACATTATTTTAGTTCTATTACTGTTCAGATTAGTTGTGTTAACATGATGAATATTCTCTTGATGCCGGAGGGGTTCTATGTGAAAGTTCTGTCACTAGCTCGCAAGTGGTTTGGTCGTCTTCGTTTTAAAAGCAAGGTTATAGCAGTATTTCTCCCGCTCATTATTATTTCTCTGCTTATTCTTGGACTTCTGTCTAACCAACTTTTTAGCCGTTCATTGATAGAGAAAACTACCAGTAGCGTGGTGGACGAATCCCAGCTTATCTTGTCCCGAACAGACTACATATTCAGTAGTGTGGAAACGGCGGCCAATATCATGGTCACGAATATTAACCGGATGTATGATTCCTACAGTGTTAGATCCAATACTGCCGTGGGTCGTGTTCAATTTAGAAACCTGATGCAAAGCCGCCTATCTATTGATTTGTCAATTTTTCGCGAGGTGGATGCAGCGGTATTTATTGATAATGAAGGGACAATTTTCGCTTCTTATACCGAAAGTGGGGATGATAGAAAAGTCGATAGCATACTCAAGCGAGTAAGGGAATCTGAAAGTTATGGACAGGCACTCTGGTTTGATATGGAAAAGAGAGACTTCCTGACACCAGACCTAAACTCTCCGGTTTTGACACTGGGAAAGATGGTCATTAATATTGACACCGGCGAACCGTATGGAACGCTTTTTCTGTTAGTGAAAGAAGAAGGTTTGTCTGATTATTTTCGTTCCAGCGATCCCGATGCGCCCAAATCTTATTATTTTTTAGATGACAAAATGCGAGTGGCTGTGGCAGAAGACAATGGGATGCTAATGAAGCCAGTGAATTCACAATTGGCGAAGGCGATCCAACGTTGTGGGGCTAATGTGTCCCAAAGTACGTGCTCATTTGAGAATGATGGCAACCTGGTGACGGTCAATGATTATAACCGAATGGGCTGGAAGTTAGTCAATATTGTTTCGCTTAGCCTGCTTACAGCTGATGTTCGGCAAAATGTAAGGCTAACGCTCTTAATCGGCGCATTGTGTCTTGCCTTTTCCTGGCTAGGCGCTAGCTTTTTGTCCAAAATGGTCGTTAGTCCGCTCGAACAACTGACTAGAGCCATGCGAAAAGTAGTAGCTGGCGACTTGCAATCGGTTGCGACAGTCCGAACAGAGGATGAAATCGGTACCATTGCTGAAGCTTTTAACTTTATGATAAAACGGATTCGGGAACTGCTGAATGAAGTAAGGCAGGAACAGAACCGCAAGCGTGAATATGAACTCGCGCTGATGACCGCTCAAATAAAACCGCATTTTCTGTACAACACTTTAGATACCATTTATGCACTTAATGAGCTAGATCGTAATGATGAGGCTCGCGATACTACGAAAGCGCTAGCAGATTTCTATCGGATGGTGCTAAATAAGGGACGGGAACTCATTATTTTAGAGAAAGAAGCTCAGATTACGGATGATTACCTGACAATTCTGCAAATTCGTTATCCCGATGTATTCCGCTATGAAGTGGATATTCCTTCAGAACTTGCGGGTACTCCGATCCCGAAACTCTCACTCCAACCACTTGTTGAGAATTCGATTTACCATGGACTTAAGAAGAAAGGAACAAAAGGATTTATCCGTATATTTGCTTTTAAACAGAATGACAGGGTGATCGTCCGGGTGGAGGACAACGGTGTGGGGATGGATGAAATTCAAGTTCAAAACATTATGTCCAGACATTTACCTAAAGAAGGAATACGATCAATCGGTACCTACAGTGTTCAGCAACGGCTGAGTCTGTATTTTGGCGAAGAGTATGGTATATCCGTGCAAAGTGCTCTCGGAGAGGGAACCATTGTTGACCTATCGCTACCAATGCTGCCAAGGGGGAATGAACACCAATATGTATAAAGTGATGATTGTTGATGATGAGCCGCTGTTCCGAGACTTTCTGCGAATTAAGATAGACTGGGAAAGTCACGGCTTTCGGGTTTGCTGCGAAGCAAGGAACGGGCAGGAGGCACTTCAGGAAGTCGATCGGCATCAGCCGCATCTTGCCCTCGTTGATATCAACATGCCATTTATTGATGGAATTGAATTAGCCGAAAGGTTGAAAGTCAAGTTCGAACGAATCGTGATTGTATTCATATCCGGACATAATGAGTTTGAATATTTACAGAAGGCCGTTCGAACTGGAGTACAGGATTATTTACTAAAACCATTTAATGCAGCAGAGATGCTCTCCATGTTGGAGCGTATTAAGCCGAAATTACCAATGCTTCCACAGGAGGGCGAAAACGCAGAGCTAAGAGGACATGGCGGTGAAGCGTTGCAGAGCAGAGCGGGCATGCCCGATTTGGGCCATCTACGCGATGCGGTTGTGCTTGACCTCCGAATGAAAGACAGTGAAACGTTAGAGGAGATCCGAAAGGCAATCCGTCAGCTTAGCATATATAAATGGGGAGACGAATACGCAGATGCCATGCTTATGGGGATCGTATCTCTGGCACTTTCCTTTGCAAGTGAACGAGGCATTCCTTATGACCGACTATGGGATGACGGAGGAGACAAGTCTCCTTACGAGCGGTTGCGGGAGTTAAATTCCTGGACGGCTGCTGAAGGTTGGATGCTCGCTCTGTACCGCAAGCTGATCCAGTTGATGGAGAATATGCGCCCTACAAAGGCTTCCAATTTGTTTGCGGCGGCGATCAACTATATCGAGGAACATTATGCAGACGCAGAGTTATCTGCTGAGCAGGTTTCCTGCGGAGTATTCGTTGATCCCAGCTATTTGCGACGCGTTTTTCGCAAGGAGTCTGGCTTCTCCATCGTGGATCATATTACACACATCCGGATGAAGAAGGCCAAGGAGCTTTTGCTGAATGGCAATCGGAAGCTGTCAGAAATCGCTGAAAGTGTCGGCTACAGTGACCCTAATTATTTCAGCAAATGTTTCAAGAAACGTTTTGGTATGACACCAACTGAATATGAGCAACTCAAAAAAAGGTAGTATCTGCCTTGCGGGGCTCAAGCACACCGATCAAGTATAGCGGCTTTCCTATTTTGGAGGACCGCTGCTCTATTTGTCCCGTTTTTTACTGATAATACCCGTTTTATTCCTTAAAGAAGAAAAGAGGCAGCAGTATACTGTAGTCAAGCGAATGAAAGCGCAACCATAAAAGACTCTACAAGAGGGGGATAAACAAATGAAAAAAAATCTCAAAATTTGGAGTGCAGCTTTGCTAGTGCTCACCATGTCCGTCGGATTGGTCGCTTGTGGTGGAGATAACTCAGCCTCTACCAAAAACGGATCAGAGGACGGAACGATCAAATTGAAGGTGTATGCGCAGCATTTTGATGAAGATACCATAAAGCCGTTTGATTATGCGGTGGCAGAGCTCAAAAAGAAGATGCCAAACGTAGAAATTGAACTGGATCCTGCTGTGCAGGACGGAGGCCAGAAGCTTAAAACATATGCGGCAACGGGCAACATGCCGGATGTCTATTTAGCCGATTGGTCAGTTCTGCAAACTTTTGCAAAATCGAAAAATGTTGAGGTGCTGGACAATTATGACACAACAGCCGAATTCAAGAAGAATCTTAACCCGGGTGTTGAATCGCGTTTGGTAGCTCCTGATAATCATGTGTATGCATACCCTGAAACTGGTATAGAATTCCAAATGATTTATTATAATAAGTCCATTTTTGAGAAGGTAGGAATCAAGACACCGCTTAAGACGATTGATCAGATGGCCGATGCAGCGAAAAAGTTGAAAGCTGCTGGTTATGTACCAATGTCAATTTTTGCAAAGGAAAAGTGGATTACGACTGCTTTTTATAATGGACTGGTGACAAGGGAGCAACCGCGTGGATTCGGAGCACTTGATGAAAAAGGTGTAAAAGCATTGCCAGAAGCATTCGTAACAGCGGCACAGCAGATGAAGCAACTGCAAAAAGCTGGATTGTTTGATGCAAACGCTACGAACACCAATTATGATCAGGCATCGTCCCTATTTTATCAGGGCAAAGCTGCTATGTTCGTGAATGGACAATGGGAAATTTACAGCTCCCAGGAAAAGCTGGGCGATCAAGTCGACTGGATGTACTGGCCTGCAAAGGATGAAGCAACCTATGAGAAGTCCAAATATTTTATTGACGGCTCAGGTTCTCCACAGGGTTACGCAGTATCATCGAATAGCCAAAATAAGGAAACTGCCGTAAAGGTAGCGGCATTCCTTGCCTCAAAGTCAGCAGAATACAGATATACCCAACTTGGAAGTCCAATTGTTCCAGTGAAAGTTGATAAGCCAATGGCCTCCAACGTTCCAGCAATGATGCAGCGAGTTGTCAAAGAGTTGCTGCCAAATGCGCAGGAATATGCGCAACTTCTGAGTAATACAAAAGTTCAGAACACCATTAATGACAATACTCAAAATATGATGGTAGACAACTTTTCTGAAAACGATTTTGTAAGCAATCTGAATAGCACATTGAATAAAGAAAACTGAGAACTCATGGAATCGTCATCCTTTGGCAGCGTAAGGTGCCTGGGGATGACGTTCTAAAGATAAGGGGTGGAAGCAAGACATGAATAAATATATGGGAAACAAATCAGCACTCGCACTGTTTCTCCTCCCTGCTTTGATACTGTATAGCGTGATTTTGATATATCCTGTGTTGCAAACCGTCATTCGCAGCTTTTATGATTGGGATGGCCTGAGCACGCTGACCTTCTCTGGATTGAGTAATTACAGAGAGCTCTTCTCCGATTCTTTACTTGCTACTTCGCTTAAGAACGGATTAATCTTTGCCATTGTGCTGGCGGTCTTTCAGATCGGTCTGGGAACGCTATTAGCGCTAATCTGTGCCGATCCACGCACACGCGGACGAAAAATACTGAAAACGTCTTATTTTATCCCAGTTGTCCTATCGGTCACTGTGGTGTGTCAGCTGTGGATCGCAATCTATGACCCAACCAACGGATTAATCAATCGGCTGTTTGATCTCTTAAACATTCCCTATCAGCAAAATTGGCTGAGTTCCCCGACAGCATCCATTATTGCCATCGCCTTCGTTAATGCCTGGCAGTTTATGGGATACCAATTTGCACTGCTATATGCAGGTGTGAAGTCAGTACCCGAGGATTACTTTGAAGCTGCCACGATTGATGGCTGCAGCAAATGGAGAGCGCACTGGCATGTCACGCTTCCTCTAATGAGAGAGACATACAAATTTTGCTTCATAATTGCAATTACTTCTGGTATTGGGGCCTTTGTGCAGATGTTGATTATGACAAATGGCGGGCCTGGTACTACAAACTATACATTGACATTCATGATATACCGCTATGCTTTTATGGAAAGCAATTATGGGTATGCGTGTGCTGTATCCGTGCTGCTCGTACTAATCTCGCTATTGGCAACTGTAGTTATCAATAAGCTGTTCGACCGCGGACAAACCGCCTGATAAAGCGTGTATTGAAAAGGAGAACGAAATGAGTAAAACCGCTTTGAGCAAATTCAGACAAGCTGTTCTGCAGATACCGCTGTGGTTGTATTTTATTATTTCGGTCTATCCGTTGTTCTGGATGGTTTCCTATTCGTTCAAGAATAACGATGAGATCTTTGTCTCTAACCCATTTGGACTGCCGACGCATTTTCGCTACGAAAATTACATCAATGCATGGACGCAGTTTAATATTCCACGTTACTTTTTGAACAGTCTGGTCGTGTCCACGATTTCGACTCTGTTCATTCTTTTGCTAGCTCTGATGTTTGCCTTCGCAGTAGCTCGTATGAGATGGAGGTTCCGTTCTGCAGTTCGGACTTATATGATCATAGGAATGTTTATGCCACTGCAGGTTATCATGATCCCGCTGGCGATTCTGGTTCGCGATTTTCATCTTACGAATACGTATGGAGCTCTTATTCTTCCCTATATCGCAATCGGCCTTCCTTTCTCTTCAATGATTTTTTACGGGTTCCTTATAGGAATTCCTAAAGAGATCGAAGAGGCGGCATGCATGGATGGAGCTAATATTTATAGACTGTTCCTGAAGATCATTTTACCACTTGCATTACCCGCCATTGCAACTGTAGCCATTTTTCAATTCTTGAACAACTGGAATGAGTTCACTTTGGCCTATATTCTCATTTCTGATGAAAATATGAAGACACTGCCACTCGGCTTGCTTTTCTTCCAAGGCTCTTACAGCACGGATTGGGGAGCTATGGGTGCTGTGATGACCATGGCTTCCTTGCCAATGGTGCTCGTCTATCTGTTCTTGAGTGAACAAGTAGAACGGGCGATGACGGTAGGGTCCGCTGTAAAAGGATAAGAACGGATATGAGACAAACTGCCTGGGTTAAGGATCACCAACAGATCCTCTAACCCAGGCAGTTTGTTCGATTCAGACATCAAACAATAAAATCGATATTTTCCACTATAATAGATAATAATATCCCCTTTTTTTGGATGGGTTTTCTTTATAATGAAGGCGCACCCATAACAATTAAAGGAGCTGATATATTTTGACTCGTAACAAACGCTTAAGAAACTGGTCGACGATCCTGTTAACGGTGCCTATGCTCACGATGTTCGCCTCAGGTGCAATGGCTGAGCAAGAAATGAATGGGCATAAGCCTCCAAATTCTGCTGGAAGCGGCGTGTTTTACGAAATTTATATTAATTCTTTTTACGATTCGAATGGGGACGGACACGGTGATTTGAAAGGGATTACACAAAAGCTTGATTACTTAAACGACGGCAACCCCCGTTCGGGCAAGGATTTGCAGGTTAGTGGCCTCTGGCTCATGCCCATGAATCCGTCTCCAAGCTACCATAAATATGATGTTACCGACTATTATCAGGTGGACCCCCAGTATGGGAATCTGAATGATTTCCGCACCTTGACGAAAGAAGCAAAACGAAAGGGTGTCAAGGTGATCATAGACCTTGTTATCAACCATTCGAGCAGTGAGCACCCTTGGTTCAAGGAGGCCAGCACCAATCCACAAAGCAAATACCATGACTATTACGTATGGGCAAATGAGAAGACAAATCTGGATGAAAAGGGATCATGGGGCCAGCAGGTATGGCATAAGAATCCGAATGGCGAAGGGTATTTCTATGGTACCTTCTGGTCGGGGATGCCAGATCTGAACTTTGACAATCCAGAAATCCGTAAGGAAATGATTAAAGTCGGTAAGTATTGGCTGCAGCAGGGGGCAGACGGCTTCCGGCTTGATGCGGCGATGCATATCTTTAAAGGGCAAACGAAGGATGGTGCCGATAAAAACATTGCGTGGTGGAATGAGTTCCGTTCCGAGATGGAAAAGATTAATCCAAATGTATATCTGGCAGGAGAGGTATGGGATAAGCCAGAGACCATAGCTCCTTATTACGAATCACTCCACTCTCTGTTTAATTTTGACCTGGGCGGAAAGATATTGAACTCTGTGAAAAACGGCCGGGATCAGGGTATCGCAACATTCGCTGAGAAAACACTGAAGCTGTACAAATCATACAGTAAAGCGGCACTTGATGCCCCGTTCCTAAGCAATCATGACCAGACCCGTGTTATGAGCGAACTGGGTGGGGATGTGCGAAAAGCCAAGCTGGCTGCATCCATTCTTTTGACGCTGCCAGGTCAGCCGTTTCTCTATTACGGAGAAGAGATCGGCATGAAAGGGGAGAAGCCCGATGAGTATCTTCGAGAGCCTATGCGCTGGTACAAAGGAGAAGGCCGCGGTCAAACGACGTGGGAAGTACCCAAATACAACCGAGGCGAAGTATCGGTAGAAGCGCAGATGCGGGACAATGATTCCCTGCTACAAAGCTACCGCACGCTCATCCGTTTGAGGGAAGAACATGAAGCTCTTCGTAGCGATAATCTAGAACCAATCCAAGCAGGCTCTGCCAACGTGGCGGCATACCAACGTTCTTCTGGCAAAGAAACATTGTATGTATATCACAACCTGTCAGGGAAGCCGGTTACGCTCCAGATGAAAGATGGGGATAAGCAGAAGAGGAAAGTGGTCTTTTCCAGCTCCAAGGGTGTAAAAATAAAGAAAAATACGGTGACGATTCCCGCATACAGCTCTCTAATCACCAAATAGAAAGAGCTGGGCATACGCAGCCTTACAGCCCCAACAAAGATGGATATTTATTGGTGAGTTCATGTGGGGGTGTGGAGCCCCCTCGTGAGAGGTAGTAACCTGAACTCTTCCACTCAGCAAAGACATGTAGTTGCTATGATGAATTCATGATTTCAAATTAAAGTCTTCGGGAGACGTTGAAATGTTCTATTCCCCGCATAATGAATACATCAATTCTTCCGCGAAAGGTGTGCTAGCTGGTATTACACCGGGCTGGAGGCATATGGAAATTACTTTCTAAACTATTTGATTCAGATTGCTCGCTGTTACATACAACTTCCTTAATTCGATTTCTAGTTTTGTAAAAAGTCAATGCAGGAAATTTTGAGTGAGTATTTATCCAATGCTAAATCTCGTAGATCATAAGATCCCCTTTTTTTGGGGGAAGATTTGCTTTATAATGAAAGCGTATGCAGGGTAACATCTTATGGATGACCTGCTTGGCAATAACCGATTTACAATTGAATTCGATCCAGGAGCAACCGTTTGATATGTGGGGGCTCAATTTAGGAATGGAAGGAAAATGGAAATGGACAATCGGAAATATAATGTAGTTATTGTCGGTTATGGAGGTATGGGAAGCTACCATGTTCAATTAATTGAACCTATTGAGCAGCTTGCCATCGGTGGTGTATATGATATTGTCGATTATCGGATGGAATTGGCTGCAGCAGCCGGGTATAAAACCTATCCCAGCCTAGATGCTGTTCTTGGCGATCAGGATGTAGATATTGTATTAATAGCAACGCCTAATGACGTTCATAAAGAAATCGCAATCCAAGCACTGCAAGCTGGCAAACATGTCATTTGCGAAAAGCCAGTTACGATAACGAGCGCAGATTTCCTAGATATTGTCGAGGTGGCCAAGCAAGAAAACCGTATATTTACTGTACATCAGAATCGTCGGTGGGATGAAGATTTCCGGATTGTCAAAGATATGATCAGCAAGAAGACCGTTGGCGATCTATTTCACCTGGAATCCCGGGTTCAGGGGGCTAACGGCATCCCAGGCGACTGGCGGCAATTGAAGGCGTACGGTGGAGGAATGCTGCTGGATTGGGGAGTGCACTTGTTGGACCAGCTGCTTCTGATTACGGACAGCAAAATCGAGAGCGTGACCGCTTCCCTAAGTTATATTCTGGGGACAGAAGTGGATGACGGCTTTACCAGCTATATTGAGTTCAAAGACGGTCTTACAGCAGTTATTGAAGTAGGTACAACAAATTACGTCAAGTTGCCGCGTTGGTATATTAAAGGAACCGAAGGTACCGCGGTGATCAAGGACTGGGATTTGAGCGGAGAGATTGTCACCAGGAATCCGGATGTCGCTCACGTGGAACCCAAACCTATTCAGGCAGGTCAAGGTTTGACGAAAACGATGGCACCGCCGTCGGAAGAATCCACCCTTAAGTTCCCGATTGAGAAAATACCTGCTGCAGCAGAAAGCTTTTACGAAAACTTTGTCTCCACCATCGAAGGCAAAGCCGAGCTTGCGGTCAAAAGCGAAGAAGTGCATCGTGTACTGGTGCTGATTGAGACGATTTTTGAGGCAGCAGCGACCAAGAGTGTGATTCGAAGAGATATTTAAAGAATCGCAAGGTTACTTATAAAGTACTGGGAATGACTAGTTACAAATCTAACCCCCATAGTTCTCATATTGAGGATAATGGGGGTTGTTTGTTACCAATTTAATTTTTTTTAAACTTCAACAGCTTCAGGTCTTTTCACTTGAAGTGGAGGAGGTACCAGCCATCCCTTTTCTTTAGTCAATTGAAGAATCTTAACTCCTAAAGCCGTTTTAGTAAGATGATACTTTGCAAACAAAGCGCCTATATCCTCTCTAATGGATTGACCCATCACTTGACTACAAGCAACCATTCCTAATGATGTATCAGACGCAATTTTAGCGGCGATCTCTGGATCAGTAAACCTTGCACCAACAGGAATATCTTCAAGCTTTGCTTCAGGTCTTTCAGGTAAGACTGGCGCTGGAGCTATCCCATTCTCATTAAGGAGCGTATCGCACTCTTTAATTTCAAGTCTAGCTTGATCAATAAGTGCTTCCAATATTTTTTTCAAATCCTTATCTCCTGCGTGATTTAGGAATGCTTGGTAGAAGGATAGAGCCCCTTTCGCAACCAATGAGAATTGCCAAACACTGAAAATTTCACCATAATGCATAGGTTCATTTTTTGGATTTCCACTTAATATTCCCATCATAACCTCTCCTTTAATATTTTTTACACCAGATGTATAGTTCCAATGATTGATCAAAACTATCCAAATAAATTTGTAAATACATAAGGGAATAATGAGCGTTTTTTTGGAGAAATTATATGCATCACATATTTAGGGAGGATTCCTTTTATGAAAAAACAATTAGTTACTGCTGTTGCCTCAATGTTCTTCTTTGCAGCTTTAGTCACCCCTTCATCAGCACAAAGTACAAATGTAGATGTGGCCAATAACACTAACGCTAATAACGCTTATCACAGCAACAATTCAACTTACAACGCTAACAGTGTACCAAACACCGTAGGTAATGATAACCATATGGATTGGGGATGGCTTGGCTTGCTTGGGTTACTAGGACTGGCAGGAATGCGTAGAAAAGCATCTGACCACAAATAATAAGTAAATTCCGGGAGCTATTGATCTATTGGAGATACCCAATGAACAAAGCAGTTCGATCTTCTTGATCGAGAAGCTAACAAAAAACAGCCGAGCGATCGGCTGTTTTTTAACTAAACTCCTTTCTATTTCGTTTGAAAAATTATAACGTTAAATAAAGATGGAGGGGATTATTTGAAGAAACGGTGAATCTATGACTCTCGCAATTGTCTTGACTCCCGGCGTCGCCGACTCATGAATACCAAAGACAATGCAATTACCGTAAGGACAATCCCAAGCACTTGAAAACCCTCGAAGCTGAACTTACCTCCCATAACGATACCTATCAACAATGAAGAGAGAATGGTTCCCAGGTATCTTGATGTATTAAATAATCCGGATGTTACACCGATTATTTCTTTTGGAGAACTTTGGAACAAGGCTGCTTGCATACCTACATTGTTCAGCCCGTTGCTAATACCGAATGCAGCCAAAGCCAAACACACGCTGATCACCGGAGAAGTTGGATTTAATGTTACAAGCCACACCGATCCCAATGTCATCAGAATTGCGGATACCAGTAATGCCGGTCTGGGTCCTGATTTATCGATCCATCGTCCTGCTATTGGAGAAGCAGCTAGCGAGCACAAGCCTAAGCTTAGCATGAGACTCCCTGTTTGGAACTCGCTTATATGCCTTACCACTTGCAAGTAGGACGGAAGCCCGAAAAAAAGCGAGTAATAGAGTACGTTAACGAGCATGAATTCGACATTAATCCAGGTCAACGCAGGATATTTGGCGAACGTGCGTAAAGGAATAAAGGGTGACGTCGCTTTTAGCTCATATCGTATGAATACCCCCAGCGTAACGAGGCCTATTAGCCCGATAATGACGTTTCCTAACGAAATATGCCCAGATGATTTAACCGATAGTAATCCAACGAGCAGGGCAACCAGCCCTAATGTGAATAGCAGAATCCCTCTTGCATCGATCAAATCAAACCATTTACGAAAGGACATGTTGCGTGCAACAGATGTTGGCGATTCGTCCTTTGGAATAGTCTTCCAAGCCAATAAAAAGCTGGCTACCACAAACGGAATATTGACGAAAAAGATGGCAGGCCAATTCCACCAATGAACCAAAACCCCGCCAATAAAGGGTCCAATTGCTGCCGCTCCTGATAGGAAAATGGACAAAACAGATATCGCAGTCGCTTGTTTCTCTCTGATATGAATTCGAACAATGGCCATTCCAACCCCAACCATCATGCTTGTTCCGATGGATTGTACGATGCGAAACACGATGAGCCACCCAAAGTTTGGTGATAACGGAGCTAATAATGAAGCAATGAAGGCTACAACAAGACCAGTGAGAAATATCTTCCTACGACCGAATAAATCGCTGGCCTTTCCCATGATAGGTTGAGCTATGCTACTTGCAATATAGAAAGAAAAGATAATCCAGGAAACACCTGTAAAGTCAAGTTGGAACACATTTTGCAGACTTGGAATCGCAACAGAAACCATCGAAGAATTTAAAGGGTTCAATAATATTCCTAGACCCACTGAAATCATTAACCACCAGCTGCGAACACTCATTTCTAGCACCTCCAATAGCGAATTAATGTCATCGTACTTGAAATCTATTATTTATTCCAATGCATTTGATGATATAATATCATTGACTTAAAGGAATGAAATGGAGGATACGAAATGGAACTTCTTCAACTGCAATATTTTCTCACGGTAGCTCGTTTGGAACATGTAACCGAAGCTGCACGAAGTCTGCACGTTACTCAATCATCGCTGAGTAAAACGATTCAACGCTTGGAGGAAGATCTGGGGGTCCCTTTATTCGATCGAATAGGGAGGAAACTGCGATTGAACGAGTTTGGAAGCAGATTCCTTTACCGTGTAGAAAGGGCTTTATTTGAGTTAGAACAGGGGAAGCAGGAACTCACCGATTTATCCAGCCCAGAACACGGAATTCTCGAATTGGCGGTGACCACCGCAAGCACATTACCAAGTATTCTTCAAGAATTTCGGAGAAAACGACCCTACATTCAATTTCATGTGCAAATGCTGACCACACAGGAAATGGTCAAACTTCTTCATAGAGGAGAGGTCGATTTTTGCTTGTCTTCACCTCCCGTTGAAGGGAAGGACATCGAATGTAAAATTGTATGTATCGACCCCATTCTTGTAGCTGTTCCAAAGGTACATAGGCTTGCAGATCGAAATAGCGTATCCTTGACAGAGCTAAGGGAAGAATGGTTTGTCGGCGTAAAGAGAGGCTATGGAACTCGTGATCTAGTAGACTCTGTATGCAAGTCGGAAGGATTTGTGCCTAAATATGTGTATGAAGGGGATGAACCTGCAAGGCTTAGTTCTCTTGTGGAAGCCGAAATTGGCATAGCTTTCATACCGAGCACGGCACGAAATTCGCAGGGACACCTCAAATATCTCCAGGTAGAGAATCACGAATTGATACGGGAGATTGCTTTATTATGGAACAGAAATCGGTATATTTCGCGGGCTGCTCAGGAATTCCGTGAGATAGTTGTAGAATATTTTGCTACGATTTCAAAAGAGACAATTTAGTTCCATAGTGGTTTTTGACGATCTACCATTGAAAATAAATAAGTAGAAGATTGCGTTAATAAGATAGTGTAGAGGCTGAACATTGTAATCCAACGAGTAGGAACTAACCGTTTTTTCTTTACCTCGTTATGAAATGATTATCGTCAAAATTGTAGGTGATATTTTCATTATTTTAGTGATAAAATGGTTAGGTAGTTTTAATTAAACAGATTTTTACTTTTACTTTTTGGAGGCGTTATAATGAAGTACATAGTGAAAAGAAGGGTACATTTGAAAGGGAACAACGCATCACTGGCCCTATAAACTGCGTGATCCCTGGTATTCTTAAGGGGTTTACATGATGGGAAAATTGATTGAGGAACGCATTCCTAAATCTTTGATTTGGCTGTGCGTGCTTGCATTTTTCAGCGTATTAAATGAGACAGTGTTCAACGTATCGTTGCCCGACATTGCCGCTCAATTTGGAATTGAGCCATTCGCTGCAAATTATGTCAATACCAGTTTCATTCTTTCTTTTGCAGTAGGGACAGCTGTTTACGGAAAAATATCGGACATTTACGGCGTAAAAAAACTGGTTCTCATCAGTATGATGATATACAGCGGGGGATCGCTAATCGGCTTGCTTTTTCATGACTGGTTTCCGATTTTGCTTGCCGCTCGATTTATCCAAGGGGCAGGTGCTTCTGCCGTCCCTGGACTGATTATGGTCATCGTTACCAAAAGTATTGAAAAGCAGCATCAAGGAAAAGCTTTTGGAATGATCGGGTCGACGGTTGCGCTTGGAGAAGGTTTTGGTCCTATACTTGGAGGCTGGATTGCAGACTATGTGCATTGGTCCTATCTATTTTTTCTACCCATGATGACGCTAGTCACGCTACCGTTTTTCTTACGAACGCTGCCTGACGAACCTGTCACAAAAGGTGGGCTTGATGTTTCGGGGGGCCTGCTCTTTGTTCTTGGGATTGTTTCGTTTACTTTATTTACGACACATTACGAGTGGTGGTATTTGACGATCAGTGTCACTCTTTTTATAGGATTTGTGCTGCGAATTCGAAGAGCTAAGGAACCTTTTGTAGACCCGGCTTTATTCAAAAAGAGAAGATTTATCGTGGGCGTATTTGTAGGAGGAATACTTTTAGGGACCGTCGCAGGATTTATGTCTATGATCCCTTACATGATGAGAGAAGTACACCAGATGTCGACAAGCCTTATCGGGGGCGGTGTTCTGTTTCCGGGCACGATTAGCGTGATTCTTTTCGGGATTGTTGGCGGTTCTCTGGTCGATAAGCGTGGAGCTCGTTTTGTCATGGTTGCAGGGTTATCGCTTCTTAGTTCAGGACTTTTGATCGTTTCACTCTTCGCGGATCGTAGCATTTGGATCATCTCAGGAGCATTGGTTTTGATTTTTGGTGGACTATCCTTTGTCAAAACGGTCATCTCAACCATTGTGGCAGGCTCGTTAAGTGCTGATGAATCAGGCTCAGGAATGGGGTTTTTAAATTTTTCCTGTTTTTTGGCAGAAGGGATCGGTATTGCAGTTGTAGGCGGACTGCTTACACAGCTTAGTTTTAACTTCCCTATTTTTCCAATCGTTACTAACGTTGCGGCGTATCTGTACAGCAATTTGACGTTATTGCTTCTAGCTACAGTAATTATAGGCGGTGCCATTTTCCTGTTTGTATTCAAGAGAGAAAAGGCTTCCTTGGATCGTCAATAAAAAAATAAGAATTTCTATAGAGCTGACATTGGTTGATGTCAGCTCTTTTTGTTCAAGAAAACTCCCAGTTCAGGACTACGTACTCTTCACAAGTTAGAGCCACAAGAAACTAAACTTTTTACAGCATAAGGTTAAATCTTTGTAGGTTAAATATGAAGAGTTCGATAGTAAAATATAATCTGTAAACGTTTAATTAAAAACTTGGTGAAATCAAACATTATATTAAGAGGAGGCAGTATTATGCTCAAAGCAAAGCTAGTAAAAGGGACAATGGCTCTAATGCTTATTGGTATGTTGTTCTCCGTACCCATGATGCCAGTCGCCAGTGCTGCCGATGCCAGTTGCGTGAACGGTTACGTAGGTCTGACGTTCGACGATGGCCCAAATGCCAGTAACACAACAAAACTGCTTGCTGCGCTAAAACAGGCTGGCTTGCGCGCGACAATGTTCAACGTTGGGCAGAACGCACAGAATAACCCATCTCTGGTACGGGACCAGGCGGCCGCAGGCATGTGGATCGGCAATCACTCCTATACCCACCCGAATATGACTACGCTCAGTAGCTCGCAAATGTTGTCGGAAATCACACGGACGCAGCAAACGATTCAGTCAATTATCGGAAATGCGCCAAAGCTGTTTCGTCCGCCGTACGGTGCGACCAACGCGACTTTAAAGTCCATCGAAAGCCAAAACAGTCTTACTGAAGTGCTATGGAGTGTTGATTCTCAGGATTGGAACGGAGCCACTACCGCTCAGATCGTAGCTGCCGCGGGCAAGTTGCAAAACGGTGACGTAATCCTGATGCATGACCAATACCAGACAACGCTTCAAGCGATCCCGCAGATTGCACAAAATCTCAAGAGCCGTAACTTATGCTCTGGCATGATCTCTCCGAGCACCGGCCGTGCGGTGGCGCCTGACAGCGCTACAACTCCTCCGAGCACAGGCACGAAAGTGGAAGCCGAAAGTATGACCAAAGGCGGTCAGTATACCGGGAATATCAGCTCGCCATTCAACGGGGTCGCTTTATACTCCAACAATGATTCGGTGAAATACACGCAGTATTTTGCAAGCGGAATCCATAGTTTTTCACTCCGTGGTGCTTCGAATAATTCCAATATGGCTAGAGTCGACTTAAAAATTGGTGGACAGACTAAGGGCACTTTTTACTTCGGCGGGAGCAATCCGGCAGTTTATACCCTGGCTAATATCAATCATGGAACCGGAAATCAAGAGATTGAGCTCGTTCTAACAGCTGAAAACGGAACATGGGATGCATACCTTGATTATTTAGAGATCAACTAGAATCCGAAGAAATAATGGACAAACTTCGTATTTTTCTTTTAATAAAGAAATTATCCCTTTGTAAAATCCACATAACAGGCCAATTGCTATTAAAATCTAAAACGTTTTCGGAAATAATCCTGTAAGCTATCACTGTTCTTGAATCCAACCGATTTATAGATGAATATCGGGGCTAATTACCGAAATTGTTCGCGTAACCATGCCATATTAAAGGAGAAGAGAATTATGAAAATGTCGATCAATTCATTCGCCAAGCCGTTAATCATGACTTTGCTGTTCAGTTTATTAACGCTACTTCTTCAAGCGGCCGTACCTGCAAATTCTGTCTTTGCGGCTTCTTGCGCAAACCCTGTAAGCTATTTCGGTGAAATGAAAGCAAGCGGCAACAAGATTAACGGCTCCAAAACGAATCGGACGATGATGGTCAAAGGATCGAGCTTCTTTTGGAGCAACTGGTCCGGTCCATTTTGGAATACGGCCACAGTGAATCGTATGGTGGATGAATTTCAGGTGGAGATTGTGAGAGCGGCATATGGCGTGGACCCCAGCGGAAATCCGTATAACACGGCCGACGATTCCAAAGTTCGTGAGGTGGTCAATGCGGCAATTGCAAAAGGGATCTATGTCATTATTGATTGGCACTCGCATGACGCGCACAATAATGTCAATGCCGCCAAAAGTTTCTTCAGCCGGATGGCGCAGGAATACGGAAGCTATGATAACGTCATTTTCGAGATTTATAACGAACCTACACAAGTCTCGTGGGGGACAATCAAAAGTTACGCTGAGCAAGTTATTCCGGCCATTCGTCAACATTCTGACAACATGATTATCGTTGGCACGCCATTCTGGTCTCAAAATGTAGACCAGGCAGCGAACGATCCCATTACTTCCTCCGGGAATATTGCCTATACATTACACTTTTACGCTGGATCTCATTTTCAGTCGCTCC